>CAKZPX010000361.1 GCA_937139435.1 uncultured bacterium | reverse complement strand
CCATCCCTCCCGGACAATAAAGAATATTATCATCCGCCTTGCCAGAAGCGAAAACAGACCCGGCTGGCAGGGGTAATGGCTGGTCCCGGAGTTGTTAAAGGTGTCCTGCTTCTTTTGTTAATTGCCGTTGCTCTTGTTTCTGGTTCAGTATCCGATGCTATCGGTCTCAATGCCATCCGCACCTCCGGCACCACCCCGGAATCTGCCCGGGTAACACTGGTCAATACCGACCAGAGGGGCGTTGTGTTTGAATTCAGCGCCGGCGCGGTCAAAACCACCACTACAGGTGAGGTAATTATGCCTGGTGCTGAAAAACTATCTCTGCCCGGTGAACCAGCCCTGCCCGGTAAAATTGTCCTTATCGGTATACCACAGCAGGGTGATATCACGCTGGAGTTTAACTCTTTAAGCAGCGATGAGTTAGACAACGTGACCGTTTCTCCAGCACTCGGTTTAACCGAACAACCGGTCCTGCCCGGTGCGATGTTTAATCAGGATGGGTTCTGGCCGCAAAGCCCGGTGGAGGTACTGGAAATTACCACCCTGCGCAATGTCCGCATCGCCCGGATATAAATCAACCCGCTACAGTTCAACCCGGTCAAAAAGAGATTAAAAATCCATACCCGGCTGCACTGTGCCGTGCTATTTTCTCAACCGGCAGAAAATCGGCAAAGACCGGACGCCTTTGACCCGATTCTTAAAGGTCTGCTCCTCAATGGTGCCACCGCAATAAACTGGAAAATCGTCGGACCGGAAAAGGACTCCATAAACTTCTTTTCCCTCTTCGGTCAATGGTGCCGGGTGAAAACCGAAACCACCGGCATCTACAAAATCACACCCGCACAGCTAAAAAGCGCTGGTTTTTCTACCCGGGAGATTGACCCCCGCACCATCCGGCTCTTTACCATCGGCAGATACCAGTTAAACGGACCGTATCCAGACACAATGATTGAAGTCCCAATATACGTCCACGGTGAGGCGGATGCCAGGTTTGACCATGGCGACTACATCCTGTTTTACGCCCTTGCACCCTCATTCTGGGATGAGTCACTTACCACCTATAATACCAACTATTACACCAACCAGCGCACCTACTGGCTTACCTGGGGTCTGGAACCGGGCAGACGAATAACAGAAGTTTCCGGTGCCGGAGTCAGCACACCGTTAAATCAGGCAAACAACCTCTTAAGACTGGAAGAAGACCTGCTCTGTCCAGCACGCTCCGGACTGCTCTGGCTCTGGAAACGCTATACCAACACCGGTGCCGCTCCTGCCCATTTTTATCAGGAACTGAACCTGCCCAACCGGGAAAGAATAGAAAAATTAACCGTTCGTTTTTATGCCACAACCGACCGCTTCTCTGCCACCTACCCGCTTATCCTTTCCTTAAACGGGTTTATCCTTGATACCGTCACAATAGTAGCCCGCAACCAGGCGACCCCACCCAACACATTTATCTTTGATAGTCTGCCTGAAGGCGCCAGTGCTCCTCCGGGTAAAAAAGACACACTCGGCATCACCCTGCTCACCGCCAGCGACATCTATCTTGACTACATTGAGGTAAACTACTTACAACAGTTAAAGGTCGCCAGCAACCAGCCGACCCTGGAGTTCTTTGCCACTACCCCGGCAGATCTTACCATCAGCGGTGCTGGTTCTGACTTCTGGCTTATGGACGTTACCAATCCATTCAACCCCCGCCGAATTACCCCTGACCGGTTCACCGGCACCGATTTCCAGTTCCGCTGGTCAGAATCGGGTCAACACCGATTTTTTAGTGCAAAACCGAGCGGATTCCGGACACCGGTGGCGTTAACTAAACGCACCCCGGGTAACCTTCGGACCACCCTGGAAAGGGCAG
>CAKZPX010000360.1 GCA_937139435.1 uncultured bacterium | reverse complement strand
CCCAGGCGAACCAGTATTGACCTTGTCAGCAGCGCACTGATCCTTTCATGATCGGTTCGTCCCACGACATTTCCAATGTCATGAAGATAACCCGCTATCGCCCCGAGTTCACCAGCACGTTCATCATACCCGAGGTCAACAAGAATCTTCCGACTGTTTTTCGCCACCAGCCGGGCATGACGCGGACCGTGTTCGGTATAACCAAGAACCGCCAGTTGCCGGTCCGCCTCTACAATTAATGCCTTAACCTCGGGGTCCTTTTTAACCCGGTGAAATACAACCATCTTTTTACTTACCGACCGGCACGAAAAGAAAAACAGCCGCTAAAAAGGAGAGTGTTACCGTTCGGAGGCGAAAGTCCCGTCCTTGATCACCCGTTTCAGATATTCAGCGTAATCCGAAAGCAAGAACTCATCGCCAACCATCTGTGCCTTCCAGCGAATCGCCACTTCATTTACACCAAAGGTCTTGTCCAGAAAGATCTGTAACTTCGCACCGCTAGGATAATTCTTGTCCTCTATTATTATTCCGCTCGTGCTCACATTATCACCACAAACATTGTATACCTCAACCGCCTTCTCAGGATTGTAATCCCAGTTTTCCGGTCCCCGTCGTGCCCGCTTGTAAAGTAAGAATTCCAGAAGGTCATTCGCCACCGTAATCATCAAGTGGTAATCAAAAGTTGGGTCTGAACCAGCCACATAATTTCTCAGTGGCAGATGTAGGGCTAAACCGCACTCTCCCCGACCCTCGCCGATAACTATCCGATCGGTATCGATGTAACCACTTAAGTCTAATTTCTGGATATACAGCACTCTTTGTAAAAATAGCAAAAATTTGTTCACAGTCAAGTTTATCATCTATGGTCTACTGAAAAAAAATAATTCACTCCGACACTATCTGCCACCTGAACCTTTGAAAATAAATACGGAAGATATGGCTGAACGCCTCAGCATGTTAAAAAGGAACCGGTATTTCAAATAAAAGTTACTACCCAATCTAATTTAGACCGCAGGGAAAAATGCCATTCGTAATCAATAATTACACCCGAAATTAAAACAAAGATTATGTTAGCAACCTGTTTGAGGGTAATCCCCGGGACTGCCCGGGGGATAACCCCGGGGTTATCCCCCTTTTTAACAATTCCCGACCACAGTATTATTTTAACTGCTGGCAAATTAAATACCTTACACAATATTAATGCTAAAATGCTGGATAATAAAAATTAAGAACCCTGCCCCGGGAAATAACAGTTGAACCTTTCTTCCCCGTTTTGAACCATAGTTATTCACTGCCTTCTATAATGAAATAAACCCCGGGGTTAAAAGCCCGAGGATGTATCCTCCTTCCCAGAACGTCAAAAATCTGACCTCTAACACTGAGCGCATTTTCTCGTGACAAAAACAGAACCTTGTTACACCGGGTACGCCGTGGTTTTATTTCTGACAACTCATTAATTGCACTAAGCGTGGTATCATCCACTGTCACATCATCCACATATAATTGAACAGAAGGCAGTGTAACGCAGGAAACAGAAATAAACATCGCAGAATCAGGAGCGGTAACCCAGTTAGAATAGCGCCGATAATCATTAGAGTAATACAGCGGTATCAAGCTTGGTGTCCCGGTGGGACCACCTTGCCAGTTCAAAAACTGCAGGACAAAAGAACCACCAAGAACCCCTGGAACTCTGGCGTAACCCGAAAACTCATAGTGAAAACCCGGTCGCACCAGTGTAACGGTTGTTATAAATGCCGAGGTATCACTGCCGACAAGACGAACGCAATAACTCCCGGTGTTACTGTTAGTGTCCTTAATTGCCGAGGCGGGATATAACAATTCCGAACTCAACCAGCCTACCGGCAAATGCACACCAATTGTATCAAGCCACAGTTCAAAAGAAGGGTTGGGCAATATGTTCAAAGCATAACCGGTAAAAACTGTTACTAATAACAACAATATTATTACACCTGCTTTCATTTTTCATTCCTCTTTTAATAACCGTTGATACACACTTAGCACAAAAGGATCAGTTTCTTTATTCCGGGTATTACCTAAGAACTGGCGCACATCCGCGGTCATCATTTTCCCCAGCGCCTCAACCGCACACAATCGGACAAATGGCTCT
>CAKZPX010000359.1 GCA_937139435.1 uncultured bacterium | reverse complement strand
ACTTTATCTCCGTGTCGCACGCCTACGCCTCCTTAGGACTCTCTTCACCCGCTGTCTTGCCGATTTGAATCCCGGTAATATCCATTCCCAGTGTCAAACCCATATCTTCCAGAACCTTTTTAAGTTCTTCCAGTGACTTCCGACCAAAATTCTCGATATCAAGCATATCCTTCTCGGTATACTGCACTAAATCGGCAATTGTCTTTATTGAAATCCTCTCCCCTGTCCGTTTGGAACGTCCCCTCTTTAAGCAATTCAACGCCCGATTGGATAATTCCAGCTCATCAATATCCATAGCCAGAAGTTCAGCTAAACGATCACGGTCTCGGTATACCTTCTCCTCCTCAATAAACTTTGGCTCTTTTTCCTCGGGAACCAGTACCGTCATGTGGTTCTTAAGGATTGTGGCGGATTGAATCAGCGCCTCTTCCGGTTTCACTGTGCCATCAGTCCAGACCTCCAGAATTACCCGCTCAAAGTCGGTTCTATCCAGAACACGCATATTCTCCACCCAGTAGTTTACCTTTTTCACCGGAGAGAAAAAGGCGTCAAGGAATATCGTCCCTTCCGGCACGACGCGGTCTTTCCTTAATCGTTCCGCCCGCACATATCCCCGTCCGTTCTCCACCACCATTTCCAGATTAACCTCTCTTTTATTATCGGCAATCGTCAGAATCTTCTGGTCGGGATTGGCGATAATTACTTCTGGAGGGACGGTAAGATCGCGAGCGAAAAAGGCGCGCTTCCCTTTGGCATGCAACTGGCAAACACGCGGGGTCTCTGCCCAGAGACGAAACCGTATTTTCTTTATATTCAATACGATCTCCGGGACATCCTCCACCACATCTTCAATCGTAGTGAACTCATGGGTCACTCCATCAATCCGCAGTTCCACCGCCGCTGCCCCCTGCACCGATGAAAGCAGCGCTCGTCGCAGGGTATTGCCGATCGTCGTTCCCCAGCCGCGTTCAAGAGGAGCGATTATAAACTTAGCATAACTCTCGGTTGCCGTTTCGGCATCCATTTCAAGTTTCTCGGGCATTACAAAAGGTTTCAGCTTCATTTTGAATAAAACTCCACGATTAATTGCATATTACAAGGAACATCCTTGACATCCTCATATTCGGGCAGGCGCAGAACCTGCCCGGTTAATTGCTGGTAGTTTACATTAAGCCAGGGGACAACCACTGGTTCTTTACTCGCCACAATCGCATTGACCAATTTTTTTCCTTTTTCTATGGCAACGGCAATCACCTGTCCCGCCCGCACCTTATAGGATGGAATATTTACCCTTCGTCCGTTAACTGTGATATGCCCATGGCGCACCAGCTGCCGT
>CAKZPX010000358.1 GCA_937139435.1 uncultured bacterium | reverse complement strand
TGATCCGAAAATTGGGCGTCAGGCGGCTGAGGAGTCAATTGAGACGCTGCGCGAGCACCTTGCCGGGTTTGATATGGTGTTTATCGCTGCTGGTGAGGGAGGTGGTACCGGAACCGGTGCGGCACCGGTTGTGGCGCAGGAGGCGAAGCAGCAGGGGGCGCTGGTGGTGGCGGTGGTTACCCGACCTTTTGACTTTGAGGGGAAACAGCGCCAGCAGAAGGCGTCAATGGGAATAGAGATGCTTCGTCCCCATGTGGATACTTTGATTGTCATCCCCAATCAGCGGATACTGGATGTTTATGGCGCCCAGCCCTGCTTTGAGGCGTTCCGGCTGGCAGATGAGGTACTTTTACATGCGGTGGGCGGTATCTCTGAGATTGTTACTACCCGACAGTTAATCAATATTGATTTTGCCGATGTCCGGGCGGTGATGTCAGAACGGGGTGGTGCGGTGATGTCGGTTGGTATTGCCCAGGGTGAGGGACGTGCTGCTGAGGCGGCGCACCGGGCGTTACGGTCGCCGTTGATTGAAGATGTTTCCATTGAGAGTGCGCGCCGGGTGCTGTTAAACATCTCTGGTGACGAGTCTATGACCTTGAAAGAGGTGGAGGAGGCGGCGTCAATCATATTCCATGCCACCAACGGGCAGGCGGATGTCCGGATGGGTGCCGCACGACTTACCACCATTAAGTCGGCGATGAAGGTAACCCTGATCGCCACCGGTTTAAATGAGCCCCTGCCGCGGGTTGAAGATGTAAGTGATCTGTTAAATGTCGGTGAGACGCTCGGTCGCCGGCGTTCCGGGATGAATTCAGTGGAAGTAACAATTGACAGGACTAACCTGGAGGTGCCTACCTTTATCCGTCGGCAGTTGGATTGATTTGTCGCTGGACTGAGCGGTCAGGGCGGGTCCAGCCGGGTGATATTTAAGCCTCCTACCGGTCTGGATTCGCCCGCCGCCTTTTTATCTAAAAGGACAACTACCTTAACTGCAGAAGGTTGTTAGCTGGCTTTCTTTGTCCAGTATTCGCGTTCGGCTTCCAGGAGTCTCAGGTCTTTCCGGGTGATGCCGGTGGGGTATTTACCAATAAAGCAGGCGGTACAGAAACGGCGTCTGGTCTCTTTGCCCCGAACAGCAGAAATTAACCCCGGATAGGTCTGATAGATTAACGCATCGGCGCCAATAATTTTACCCACTTCCTCTTCGGTTCGGTCTTTGGCGATGAACTCTCCCCGGGTCATCATGTCAATACCGTAAACACAGGGGAAACGTAGCGGTGGAGCGGTAATGGCAAGGAATACCCGACGCGCACCCGCATCCCGGATCATCTGGACAATCTCCCGGGAGGTGGTGCCGCGCACAATGGAGTCGTCCACCAGCAGGACATCTTTCCCTTTGATCTGGGAGCGCACCGGGTTCAGTTTCTGCCGAACCGAAAGGGCACGGTTGGCGGTGCGAGGCATAATAAAGGTGCGAGCGATGTAACGGTTTTTTATCAGCCCCTCCCGCAATTCCAGCCCCAGCTGCCGGGCAAGGGCAGATGCTGCGGGTCGGGCGGTGTCCGGAACCGCAATAACCATATCCGGTTTCAATCCCCGGTGCTGGATCTCATCAGCCAGTTTCTCTCCCAGACGCAGTCGGGCTTCGTAGACCTCTATGCCATCAATAACCGAATCGGGACGGGCGAAATAGACAAACTCAAAGATACAGATGTGCAGGTCAGCCCGGGCGACCTGATAGCGGTGCAGCCGATGCTGCCGGTCAACAAAGATCGCCTCTCCGGGTTTGACATCCTCAGACTCCTGAAAACCGATAATATCCAGGGCAACACTTTCTGATGCCACCGCATAGCCATGGTCATTCCGGGCGATGACCAGCGGTCGTATGCCCTTCGGGTCGCGGAAGGCAAAGAGTCCTTGCTGGTGGATAAGCCCGATAACCGAGTAGGCACCCCGGGCACGGCGCAGGACATTTTTTATCGCCCGAAATACTGTCTCGGGCTTGATTTGTTTTGTTTTACTTCGTTCCAGGACACTGGCAAAGATATGAAGTAGCGGCTCGACATCGCAGAAACTGGTTAACTGCCGGTGTTCCTGCTGGCGGAGTTCGGTGCGCAGGCGAAAGTAATTGGTTACATTACCGTTGTGCGCCATCGCGATACCGTAGGGATAGTTAAGATAAAACGGCTGGGCATCTTCACCGCTTCCCGGTCCAACCGTGGGATAGCGGACATGACCGATTCCCAGTGAACCGATCAAACGGGCTAAATTCTTTTCATTAAAAACCTGGGTTACAAGCCCGTCGCCCTTTTTGAGATGCAGGGTCAGGTCGGAGGTTAGGATACCGGCGGAATCCTGACCACGATGCTGGAGCGCAAGCAGTCCTTCAACCAGGTTCGGGATAACCACCCGGTCTTTATAGAACAAACCTAAAATCCCGCACACCCGTCTATTTTAAAACCGGAAAATGATAAGTCAAATAACCACCGGTCAGCACGCAGAAATCATTTGGGTTGATACCGGTGGTGTTTGACAGCAGGAGTTAGTTGTTTACCGTGGCGGGTTATAACCCCCGTCCCTCAAAATCCGGGGTATAATCAGGCTTTGCCGAAGATATCTCCTGACAGAAGCCGTTTTCAAAACCGAGCGCCAGGAAGTATTCGTAAACCTCCTGATATTCTGAGGGACGCAGGCGCCGGTTCACCTCGGGCAGTTCGTTTGCCCGATAGGTAGGATAGTACTGTGCCATCAGGCTGATCTGGGTATCGGTGCCAAGATTTTCTTTTATCCAGGCGAGGATCATTTTTGAGTCTTCAACCTGACCGGGCAGAACCAGATGGCGGATGATTAGACCTTTCTGGAGGATGCCATCCTGGTCATAAACATCTTCTTTTACCTGCCGTTTCATCTCCATTATCGCCTGGGTGGCATAATGGAAATAATTGGGTGCCGAGGAGTATTTACGGGCGATTTCGTCGGAAAAGTATTTCAGGTCGGGCAGATAGATGGAGACAAGTCCGGCAAGTTCCTGCAGGGTGGATACCTTTTCATAGGCGTTGGAGTTCCAGACGATCGGGATTTTTAATCTGGTAACCGCATTTTTCAATACCGGGAGCAGTTGCCGGGTGTACTGGGTGGGTGTTACCAGGTTGATGTTATGGGCACCCTGTGCCTCAAGACCGAGCATAATCTCCAGGAGTCGTTCCGGACTTACTTTCTGACCGTAACCAAGCTGGGAGATGTCGTAATTCTGGCAGAACTTGCAGGAGAGGTTGCAGTGGGTAAAAAAGATTGTGCCGGAACCACGGTTACCAGAGATCGGCGGTTCTTCCCAGAGATGGAGCTGTGCCTGTGCCACCGCAATATCGGTGCTTGCCCGGCACCGGCCGGTTTTTACCGAGCGGTCAACATTACACTCAAACGGGCAGTCATTACATACCATCAATTAAATTATAGCAAAACACCGCCACCGGTGACAAGATATTTCTTTTTCCGGACTCTTTACCATATATAATAATTAGAGACTGACAGCGCTGAAATTTCACGCCCGGGCAAACTATTTTTACGGGACAGCGGTTTTAAGTGATGGAATTGCAACTGGATAAAGATTTTAATTTGACCATTGCGGTTCAGCAGGGGGGTGGTTACCGGGTTATTCCCGGGGTGATGCAGGTTTTTTACCTGATGATTGATTTGCGAGACAGTTTGGAGGTAGAACCTCATAATAGTCAGGATATCAGGATGTAATCAGGGCAGGATAGATTATTGAGGGTTTAAGCGAGAACCACAGAGACAGGGGTTATCTCTTTTAATTTCAGGATGATTTTGGGCTGGGAAGGGATGGCGGTGGTGATTGATTGGACATATCAGGCTAAAGGTTTAAAATATATTATGCGGCGGCTGGTTATCGGGTTGCTGTTTGTCCTTATCCTCCGGGCAGAGCCGGTAAGGGTGGGGCTGGCTCTTTCTGGTGGTGCTGCGCTCGGTCTTGCCCATATTGGAGTTTTGAAGGTGCTGGAGGAGGAGGGGATTGGAGTTGTGGCGATTTCCGGGAACAGTATGGGGTCAATGGTGGGTGGTGTTTATGCCGCAGGTTATAGCGCCGCCCAGATTGAGAGTATCGCTATCAGTGCG
>CAKZPX010000357.1 GCA_937139435.1 uncultured bacterium | reverse complement strand
ACCCCTCCGGATATTGCTGTCAAGCAGAAAAATATTTCATTTTGGGATGTTAAAAATTGTGCTTGACATGGGGCGGGTATGGTTTTATATTAATTTCAGGTGCGGCCATAGCTCAGGGGTAGAGCCCCGGCTTCCCAAGCCGGTTACACGGGTTCGATTCCCGTTGGCCGCTTTTTACAGCAATGGGAGCAAAAAGGCGGAGGAAGATGCGACAGGTTGTTTTAGCGGTGATGTTGATGATTATTTCCTGTGGTACCCGGGACCCACTGGCAGGGGTGAAGAAAGAGCATCCTGGCGCCAGTGAATTTCTTGTCTGGAAAAACTATTTACTGATTCGCTATCCAGTTGACCAGAACACCGAGACCCAGCGGGCGGTTATTTTAAGCAGGTCTGGAAATGGCTGGGTCCGGATGGCAGAAAGTGAGCAGGGGTTTAATTCCCTGCGCGAGGTAATAACATATATCCCGGAGATGGATGAATCCGGAGTAGCAGCGTGGGAATTGAGGTAACCTTATGCCCTGGTTTGGTTTTATTCATCCGTTATTAGCGATTTTTACCTTTATTTACGGACTTACCATCGGTCAGGTGAGTTTATCCCGGCTTGATGACTGGGACTTTCCGCTGCGCCGGGTGAGAAAAAGGACACTGATATTTTTTCTTCTGGTCGTTGCCAACTTTCTTCTGGGTCTGGTGGTGAACATCATTTTAGGGGCAAGGGGGGAGAGGGTTGTGCTGTTTGCCCACCTGCCCATCGCGATTGCGATAACGGTCTTTACCCTACTGGCGACGCTGATCACCTTCAGTAAGGGACGGCTGGGAGAGTTGCCTGAAAAGATGCGCTGGCATCCGATACTGGTAGTTATCAGTCTGGCGCTGATTATGACAATTGCATTCACCGCGTTGCTCAAGGTATTGCGGATTTAGGTCATTATTTCATTTGCTTTTTTCTTCTTGCACACAAAAAGTTAAAAAGATAGTGCGCCGGTTGCGCCGGTGGTATCAGAAATTTGATGCACCGGTAAAAGCGATGCCTGGTGGTGAGCCGTGGCAGGTCCTGGTGGCGGCGGTCCTTTCTACCCGGACACGGGACCAGGTTACCGCTGATGTGGTGGCGAGGTTTATGGCACGTGTCCCTGATGCCCGAACTCTGGCGCGATTAACACCGGACGAGGTGGCGGAGTTGATATTTCCAGTTGGTTTTTACCGGACCAAGGCAAAACTTCTGGTGGCGCTGGCAAAGATGATAGAGGAGAGCTGGGGTAGTAATGTGCCGGAAACAAGGGAGGGGTTGTTAAGTTTGCCCGGCGTTGGTCCCAAAGTTGCCAACATTGTTTTAGCCCAGTGCTTTCAGGTGCCGGTTATTGCGGTTGACACCCATGTGCATCGTATTTCTAACCGGCTGGGGCTGGTGCGGACAAAGAAACCAGAAGAGACTGAGAAAAGGCTTTACCAGTTCTTTCCCCGGCATTATCGCCGGGAATGGAACCGTCTGCTGGTAGCATTAGGACAGACGGTGTGTTTACCCCGGTTTCCCAGATGTTCAATCTGTCCGGTAAACCAGCTGTGTGCTAAAAGCGGGACCAGAGCCGAGAAAGAATAACCCGGTAGGCAGGACGATAATTTTTGATGTAGACCCCGGAGTGTCGGGGCGGGATGGATTTAAGGTGTTTGAGTCGTTCTGCCTGTTGCGGCAGGTGCTTTGCGGTCCATTGGAGTGCAAGGTTAAAATGGACAGGCAAAAGCCCGGGTTGCGGGACGAACTCTTGTGTTGTTTTTATCAGCGCCTGAAACAGAAGTTCACCTTTTTCTTCCGCGCCATTAAACCGGGCGAGGTTGACTCGGATAAGCAGTCCTGCCGGGTCAACCGGTTCAATTTCCTCGGGAGTCGGGATAATGTTACCATTTTTTGCTACGGCGGGCAACGCAGCATTTTTAATTTCCTGGAACAACAGTTTCCTTGCCTTGTTAACATCGGTTAGCAGGTGCCCTGGTCCCCATATCCCCTGAAAGATGAGTTTATAAATGTCCTCTGCCTGGAGCAGGGGGTAGTGATGCAGATGCCAGGAGAGGATGGCACTAAGTTCCATTTATAAATTTAATGGCGGGTTCAGTGCGTCCTTTTGCGGTGGAAAGAGCAGTTCCAGAACCTCAATAATTAGTCCCATCATTGCACCAAACAGAGCACCGACCATCAATTGTGAGAAGAAGATGGTTCGGGGCAGGCTGTCAACGAGGCGGAGTTGAAACAGAAAAACCACAAGCCAGTGAGCGGTGCCGATGATTACCGCCATTAAGAGAAACTTGCCCAGCGGGATTCGGGTCAGGTATTTAAAGATGTAACTGCTGAGAAGAAATGCGGTGCCGATGGGCACGGCCCAGAATGCGGCACGGATGGCACTGAGGGCGCGCACTGGCGGGTTAAGCGCCAGCTGAAGAAAAAATAAAAGTATTACCATTAAAATGGAATAACCCAGCCCCCGCAGCCGGACCGCAGCATAAATCAGTCCGCCGGCAAGACCGAGGACAATAAAGGGCAGAATAGCCAGACGGTGTGGTGAACGGGCGGAGATAATAAGCCAGGTTAAAACACCGGAGAGCAGTCCGGTGGTGATGTAGGCGAGTGTCCACAGGGTTTCTTTTGTTGCCCGGGTCATGTAATATATCATTGCCGGAATTAAAACAATGTCAAGATAATATCAATCCGCCCGAGGTAGTTTATCCGGCGGCGGAATATATCTCCGGGCAGAAATCGTCTTTTGAACCTGACAGCACGATTATTGACACCGGGCAGGAATCGGGCATCATTTATGTATGGGGATTATTTTAATTATCAGTTTAATTTCTTCCGCACCCAGGACAGTGGCAAACGAGGTGAATATTGTGGAACTGGTGCCAACCATCAATGACTTTGGCTTCCGCATCTTTCCGGTGCTGGCGCAGTCACCGGTAAAAGATAATGTTTTTATCTCGCCTTACAGTATTGCCACGGCACTCAAGATGACCTACAACGGTGCCGGGACAGAAACCAGGGAGGCGATGGCAAGATGTCTGGGGATAAGTGAGATTCCGGTTGCGCAGCTCAATGCCGGGGAGCAGATGCTGGCAGAGCGGTTGATGAACATCGACCCAAAGGTAGAGCTTATTATCGCCAATTCGCTCTGGGCACGAAAGGAGATAACATTCAACCGCAAGTTTTTAGATGTCAATCGCAACTTTTATCGCGCCGAGATAACAGCACTGGAGTTTGAGGATCCTAATACTGCGGATAAAATCAATAACTGGGTGAAGAACAAGACCCGGGGAAAGATAAATAAAATTGTGGACAGGATAAAACCGGAGGCGGTGCTTTTTTTAATTAATGCAATATATTTCAAGGGAAAATGGCAGAATCAGTTTGACCAGCAGGATACCCGGGATGACGATTTTTATCTGACCGATGGCATGAGGCAGCAGGTGAAGATGATGCGTCAGTCAGCACGTTTTAACTATCTGGAGACCGATGATTTCCAGGCGGTGGAGTTGCCTTATGGTAACGGCAGAACCAGTATGTTTATATTTTTGCCCCGAGAGACGGTCGGGCTGGATGGTTTCTTAAAGCGGTTGACACTGGATAACTGGCAGGTGTGGTTGAGTTTATTTGTCTCCCGGGAGGGAGAGTTACTGTTACCCAGATTTAAGATGGAGTATAAGACGAGTTTGAATGACGCCCTTACGCAACTGGGGATGGGGATTGCGTTTGACCTGGAGCGGGCGGATTTTTCTTTAATGGGGACAGGACAGCGGCGATTTGCCATCGGTGATGTAAAACACAAGAGTTTTGTTGAGGTAAATGAAGAAGGAACCGAGGCAGCGGCAGTGACCTCGGTGGAAATGGTGCTGGCGGCAGTTCCGCAGAACCGGTTCCGGATGGTTGTTAACCGTCCGTTCTTTTTCCTGATTCGTGATAACGAGATGGGGACCGTGCTGTTTCTGGGGGCGGTAGTTAATCCTGGAAGGGGATAGTTAGTTCAGTAGTTCAGTAATAAAGTTCAGGGCGGCGGTCAGCGATGATGTCGTTACGTGGGGTGACATTTTTGTTTAACGCCAGTACGGGGTCAATCTCCACTACCTTTATTTCCTCCCGGTCGCGACTTGCCCGATAAAGGAGCGAACCGTCGGGTGCGACAATCTGGCTCTGACCGGTGAAGCGCAGCTGTTTCTGTCCCAGCTGTTCGGCTCCGGTTCGGTTTGCGAGGATCCAGAACACCCGATTTTCCTGAGCACGGGTGATGGTCATGGATTGGGCATACTCAAGAATAAGGTTTGCCGGGTGACAGATGAGCTGGGCACCATGCATGGTTAAACTGCGGGCACTTTCAGGAAAGAAATAGTCAAAACAGATAAGCATGCCAATTTTTACTCCACCAATGTGAAATACCGGAAAAGGCAAGTCACCAGGGTCAAAGATGTTTTTCTCATCAGAGAACAGGTGCACCTTGCGATAGGTATGGATGGTGCCGTTGGCTGTGACCAGCAGGGCGGAGTT
>CAKZPX010000356.1 GCA_937139435.1 uncultured bacterium | reverse complement strand
GCTTCAACCAGTGCGTAAGCCCTTTCATCTTCGTTGCCGCCGTAGATGCAGGCAGGAAGTAGTTGAGCAGGGGCAATGCTGACCATAATTGTCAGCCCGACGCACATAATAAGACCCTGTTTTACCATACCCCCCCTCGGGGGCACAAACCCCGCTTTTGCCCTTAAGACTTACTTAACTAACTAACCAATCAAATAAATAACTACTGCCCTTGCGAGTGGGTGATGTGGAAGACGGTTTTATCCCCTTCGTCACTGACCATTATCATTACCGTTTCCTTCTCGTCCGGAGCGACGATTACCATTGAGGTGCTTTTGGGTGTTTCTGCGATTGCTGATTGTTTCCAATTTGCCAGGGCGTTTTTGTAGAACTGAACAACGTTTCCACGGGGGTCTTTTGTTTCAAATGTCCAGGCGGTTCCACTTCCTTTGTCGCCAGTAATCTCCCATTTCATTTTTGCCACCGCATTGGGATAACGGAGATTTGCCGGCAGTGCTGAAATGTCAACGCTACCAACATCCACCTTTGCCTTTCCACCGGTCGCCTTTTCAGCGATTCCTTCAGCAATTTTTTCTGATGCCTTTTCACCACACTTCATACAGCTGGAGTTCAAACCGATGATAGCGAGGAAAACAGCTACCATCGGGAGACCGAAATACCGCATTATGCACCTCCTTTTGTTTGCACCAGATTAACAGAACCCGGGGGTAAGTCAAGCAATAAGCTCTTGATGTTTATCCTTGACCCGATGGTTTTGCTTTTTATAATCATCATTCTAATCTCAATGAAGTTCTGGCGTGAACCACTGGATGTAGAAGAAAAAAAGCCGCCGCGGGGCAAGGTGCATATCCTTGTTGAACGGTGTAAGGGGTGCGGTTTTTGCATCACCTACTGCCCGAAACAGGTTTTGGAGCCTTCAGCGGATTTCAATCGTCGGGGTTATCATCCGCCAGTAGTTAAGTATCCGGAACGGTGTGTTAACTGCGGACTATGCACAATCATCTGTGCCGAGTTTGCCATTTGGACAACGCCGGTGGAGGAGGGGGAGTTAACAGCGGAGGAAAAAGGTGAAAAGTAATCCGGTAGTTTTGACCGGTGCTCATTTTCTTGATGGTGACCATGCCTGTGCCGAGGGGGCGATTGCTGCCGGCTGTCGATTTTTTGCCGGTTATCCGATAACCCCATCGACCGAGGTTGCCGAGCGGATTGCCCAGCGCTTTCCATTTGTGGGTGGGACATTTATTCAGATGGAAGATGAACTTGCCTCAATTGCCGCAGTTCTTGGTGCTGCCTGGGCAGGAGCAAAGGCGATGACCGTAACATCCGGTCCGGGGTTCTCCCTGATGCAGGAGAATATCGGACTGGGGGTAATGACCGAAACCCCATGTGTTGTGGTTGATGTCCAGCGCGGTGGTCCTTCCACCGGTTTACCCACCCTGACCGGTCAGCAGGATATGATGCAGGCACGCTGGGGTTCACACGGGGATTACGAGATTATTGCTCTTTCTCCCTCCTCGCCGCAGGAGTGCTTTGATTTAACAATTACCTGCTTTAATCTATCGGAGGAGTTTCGGGTACCGGTGCTCTTTATGATGGATGAATGTGTCGGGCATATGACTGAGAAGGTGGTAGTGCCAGGACCGGAAAAGATCAGGGTTGTGCCCCGGCGCTGGTATCGTGGTCACAGAGAGGAATACCGTCCTTTCCGACCAGCGGCAGATGGTGTGCCGATGATGGTGCGAGCGGGAAAGGGCTATCGGATTCATATTACCGGGTTAACCCACGATGAGCGGGGTTATCCGGTGATTAATGCTGAATGTCAGAACTGGTGCGTTCAAAGGCTGGTGAGTAAAATCCGTGACAATGCAGAACGGATTATTATGGTGGAGGAGTTCCAGTTAGAAGATGCAGAAGTGGTGGTTGTTGCTTATGGCATCAGCGCCCGGGTTGCCTTTCGGGCAATTGCCGATGCCCGCAAGAAAGGAGTGAAGGCAGGGATGTTGCGGTTGATTACTGTATGGCCTTTTCCTGAACGCCAGATAAAAGAATTAGCAGAAAGGGTAAAGGCGTTTGTAATGCCGGAGATTAACATGGGTCAGGTATTTCTGGAATTACAGCGGGTGGTTGCGGGCCGATGCCGGACAGCGCATGTGCCCCATTGTGGTGGCTGGGTTC
>CAKZPX010000355.1 GCA_937139435.1 uncultured bacterium | reverse complement strand
ATCGTCCACGCGCTATTCTCCTATCCCTCAGGCAGGCTGGCAGATAAAATCGGAAAAAAGCACCTCCTTGTTACCGGGTATATAATTTACGGACTGGTGTATCTGGGCTTTGCCTTTCTGCCGTTAGTAACCGGGTATATTATGCCTTTTATCCTCTTCACGGTCTACGGACTTTACAGTGCCCTGACCGAAGGTCTGGAAAAGGCGCTGGTCTCTGACATTGCGCCTGCAGACCAGCGGGCAACATTCATCGGTCTTCACGCCACAATCACCGGTATCGGACTGCTTCCCGCATCCCTGATTGCCGGAGGGCTGTGGACCGCTCTCGGACCAAAGGCGCCATTTCTGCTGGGCGGAATCCTGGGATTTGCTGCAGCAACCCTGCTCTGGCGCTTGCTCTGAAAATTTGCCTGCCCTTGCCATAATAGGAATTTTTGCTATAATTGTCCCCAGATATGTATCAACCTACCAGGAAATAGTATCTCCCGGAGCAAGGCGATGGTATTTATAACTTTATTGCTATTGTAAGGTTTGAATATGCTGTTATTTAGACACTTTCGCCTCGTAAAAACCAGTAAGCCCCCACCGAGTTGGTTGAAGCAACTGTCCCTTTTTGCCCGCTTGATGGCGGCTCTTGCCCTTATCCTGACAGTAATTTTTAAGGGCTACCGGCTTTCACTATGGGGTATTGAGTTGGTGCTCCTGCCTGCGCTAATTGCGATTGCCGGTGTCAGCGCATTCGTTGAAGTGCTCATTGCCCGCATCCTTAACCCCTGGGGAGCGACCCGTGTCCTGTATCGCTGGCTCTATTTTATCCTGACACTGCTGATTGTCGGAATGCTATTTCTCGGAAATTTTACCATCGCCCTGGTTCTAACCATCCTTTATCACCTGATTGTCATCGGTAATCAGCAAGATAGCGCCGGGTTTCTCCTCGGAATAATTGCCAATCTGCGCTACCGTGCCGCATTCACCCTGATGTTGAGTTTTGCTGTCCTGATTGTCATCGGCACAATATGTTTAACA
>CAKZPX010000354.1 GCA_937139435.1 uncultured bacterium | reverse complement strand
TGGCTCCCGCACCCCCTGGCGATGGGCAAACAACAGTGCCCGGCGCAGGATGTTCCGCAGAATATAACCCCTGCCCTCATTGGAGGGAATCGCCCCATCGGCAATCGCAAAGGTCAACGCCCGGGCATGGTCTGCTGCCACATAAAACATCTGCCGGTTCTCAATATTCAAATCAAACCCGACAATCTCCTCAATCGCCCGGACAATCGGTGCAAACAGGTCGGTATCAAAGATGCTCTTCCGCCCTTGAGACACCATCGCCAGTCGCTCCAGCCCCATACCGGTATCAATCCCCCGATTCTTCAGTGGCACCCGTGTCCCATCCGGCAACTGATTAAACTGTGGGAAAACGATGTTATAGACCTCGGAAAACCGGTCACAATCGCATCCCGGTCCGCAACGCTCCTTACCGCAGCCGAACTCCGGTCCCAGGTCGGCATAAATCTCTGAACACGGTCCGCAGGCACCACTGCCTCCAGCCGGACCCCAGAAATTGTCCTCAGCGCCCAGCCGGTAGATCTTACTCTCCGGTAAACCGACCGACTTATGCCACACCTCATAAGCCTCGTCATCCTCCTCAAACACCGACACATAGAGCCTTGCCGGGTCAAGTTTTACCACCTGGGTCAGATACTCCCATGCCCAGGGTATCGCCTCCGCCTTAAAATAATCACCAAAAGAAAAGTTCCCCAGCATCTCAAAAAAGGTGCAGTGCCTTGGCGTTCTACCCACCCGGTCCAGGTCTGAAGCACGCAGACACTTCTGAATAGAACACGCCCGCTTATAAGGCAATTCCACCGTTCCGGCCCACAGCGCCTTAAACTGCACCATCCCGGCATTGGTAAAAAGCAGGGTCGGGTCATCACGGGGAATCAAAGAAGAACTCGGCACAATCTTATGACCCCGCTGGGCGTAAAACTCTAAAAATGTCCGCCTTAACTCCCGATGATTCATACCACCCTATTGTAATAACAAAATTTATTAAGGCAATTTTATGCTGAGAGTTACCTTTTGCTGTTATTAGCGTTTAACATCACTTTTTCCGCCCGGTAATCCACTTAACAAACAGCCCGGAGAGCGTTCATTTAACTAACCACCATAACTCAATTAACTGTTTGTCTACCGGAACGGGTAACGCCCCGCTGTTATCTGACAACTGTTATCTTCTTCTGTTGTCTCTGAATCCCTGTCTGAAGAATACAGAAATAGGTGCCGATGGGCAAACCGCTCGCATCAAAACCGTATCGTACTCGCCAGCCGGTAACCGCCCGGACACAAGCCTCGCCATTTCCCTGCCAGTAAGGGCGACTATTTTCAACACCACCGCACAACAGTGACCGATACTAAAGAAAATGGTGGTCCTGCCCGAAAACAGATTGGGATGGTTGTATTTCAAATACAGGTAAGATGGTGATTCTCTCTTTTGTGCTACCCCCTGAACAGTTCCGGTGCAGTCCATTTTCCATAGCGTTTTATCCAGGTTGGCTCACCTGTAGAATCAATCCTCATTACCAGCCCGTCCATATTGCTGAACCACAGGATGGCACTGGAATCAAATACGGTGCCCACGACAGGAAAAAGAACCGTCCGGCGTTTCAACAATATCGGTTGGTATTTTTTTGAGTACAAGAGAACCTTCTCGCTATTTAAATAATTTAGAGACAGAAAAAGGACATTTTTAATGGTCGGGAAACAAAAATTGAATTAGCTTGCCATAAATCAATAAGTTATCAAAAAAGGGGGGATAACCCCGGGTTATCCCCGGGACAATCGGGGGGATTACCGTCATGGTTAACCGGAGATGTATTTTAGTGATAATTTTCAGGGAAACCCCAAGTAAAAGAATGAGTGTGTCCGGCAGGTTTTATTCGGTCACATCCAGCGGCTCAGCACCCAATTCTTTCATCACCGTGGCAATCGTATCCGCTGCGAAACCCCTGCGGGCAAGAACCCCCCAGAGCCTGCGCGCCCTGGTCCGGGCATCTAATTTCCGGTAACGGGGTAGAAAGTGTTCTACCACCATCATTGCCGCCTCGGTTTCGTCTGGCGCCTTTGCCAGCGCCCGGTTAATCTCTTCCTTTGCCACACCCATTTTTAACAGCTCGGCCCTAACCATTTTTTTGCCCTTGTGCCCGATGGTGATGCGGTCGCCCACATACCGCTCAGCCAGTTTTCTGTCATCAACCAGCCCCTGTCTTTTCAACTCGGTCATCACCGCATCAATCACCTCCGGCGTATAACCCTTTTTGTTCAGCCGATCTTTTAACTCCTTTTCCGAACGCGCCCGATAGGACAAAAGGAGCAGTGCATACTCCCGGCAGTGGCGGAGTTGTTCGTTAAGGACAATATCGGCTAAAAGTTCCGGGTCAACCGGACAGCCCGGTTTGAGCCGGAACTGTTTTACCGTGGTTCGGTCAAGGCTGAAGGCAAATCCGCCGTCAACAAATACCGCTAACCGCTTTTTACTTCTTTTTTGCGGTCTGAGCGCGGTTATCTTCATCCTTTACCCGGACACGGGGCAGTTTCAGTTTCTCGCGGAGAGCGGTCTCAATCTTTGCCGCCACATCCTTGTGCCCTTTGAGAAACTCAATCGCCGCCTCGCGTCCCTGTCCGATTTTGGTGTTGCCATAGGTGAACCAGGCACCGGACTTGTCAATGACGCCGTGTTCCACACCGATGTCAACCAGTTCCCCCATACGGGAGATGCCCTCGCCGTAGATGATGTCAAACTCGGTCTCACGGAAGGGCGGGGCAATCTTATTTTTCACCACCCGCACTTTCGTACGGGAACCGATAACTTGTTCACCCTTTTTCAGCGCTGCGGTGCGCCGGATGTCCAGCCGGACCGTGGCATAGAATTTCAGCGCCAGACCGCCGGGCGTGGTCTCGGGATTGCCAAACATCACCCCGATTTTGTGCCGGATTTGATTGGTGAATATCGCACAGGTGTGCGACTTCTGAATCACACCCGCCAGTTTGCGCAGTGCCTGAGACATCAATCGTGCCTGCACCCCGACAAAGGCATCACCCATCTCGCCCTCAATCTCCGCCCGGGGTACCAGCGCTGCCACCGAATCCACCACAAACATGTCCAGTCCGCCGGAGCGGGTTAAGACCTCGGCAATCTCCAGCGCCTGCTCACCAGAATCAGGCTGGGAGACTAAAAGTTCTTTCAGATTGACACCGAGTTTCTCAGCATATTTCGGGTCAAGGGCATGCTCGGCATCAATAAATGCCGCTGTGCCTCCCATCCGCTGACACTGACCAATAATCTCCAGGGCGAGGGTGGTCTTGCCCGAAGATTCCGGCCCGAATATCTCCACAATCCTGCCCTTGGGCACACCACCAACGCCAAGAATCACATCCAGACCCAGCGAGCCGGTGGGTATCGCCTCAATGTCCAGCACCGCACCCTCTTCGCCCAGACGCATTATTGCACCTTTACCAAACTGCTTTTCAATATGACCCAGCGCATTGGTCAGCGCCTTGAACTTTTCTTCTTTTGCCATAACGCCTCCACTGGTTTTATTCGCTTCGGTTTCCTTTCCCAGTATAGAACCCGCACCACCCAAGTCAAGGATAGCAACCTCTGCCTTCTTTCTAATCTTGACCCGCGCAATATCGTCGCTAAAATTACCTTAAATTGCGTTACCTGATACCTGCCGAGGATGTTGATCAGGTGGAACTCCTCGGTCCGGCAGATATCAATCTCACCACCCTTGCCCGATTTTACCGCACCTATGTTGTTTATCGGGACGGACTTTTGCGCCTGTCCGGACCGCGCTCCGAGAAAAAGGAACTGGAAGAGGTGTTTCAGCGTCTGATCGCCCGCTGTCGTCGGGGTGAACGGGTGACACCAGAACTGGTTGAAGCTGAGGTGCGGCGTCTGCGCGAGGAGCGCCGGGTCGGTCTGGATGGGGAAGAACCGGAGCCAAAAGAAAAAGGGAAAAAGTTACCACCGGCAGCAGAAATGGGCGTTATCCACACCCCGCGCAAGACCATCGCACCGAAGAGCGAAAACCAGCGCCGCTATCTGGAAGAGATCAGCCGTTCCGACATCATCTTTGCCATCGGACCCGCCGGCACCGGCAAAACCTATCTTGCGGTCGCCGCCGCGGTATCCGCCTTAATCTCCGGACGGTGCAGCAGGATTATCCTTACCCGTCCAGCAGTTGAGGCGGGTGAATCGCTCGGTTATCTGCCCGGGACATTCAAGGAGAAGATCGACCCCTATCTTCGCCCGCTCTATGATGCGCTGTTTGATATGCTGCCGCTGGAACGCACCCAGCGTCTGATTGAGCAGGAGGTGATAGAGGTCGCCCCGCTCGCCTTTATGCGGGGACGCACCCTCTCCGACGCCTACATCATCCTGGACGAGGCACAGAACACCACCTCCACCCAGATGAAGATGTTTCTTACCCGGCTGGGCTGGAACTCCCGGGCGATTGTTACCGGCGATGTTACCCAGATTGACCTGTCCCACCAGCACACCTCGGGTCTGGTGGAGGCGGAAAAACTTTTAGCCAATATCCCGGGTATCGCCATCATCTACTTTGACAAGGGCGATGTTATCCGTCCGCCCCTGGTGTCAGAGATAATTAAAGCCTATGAGCGACGCGACACCGGTAAACGCCAGAAAGAAGAAGAAAAACCGGCTGCAGGTTGAAATCTTCGGCACCCGGGACAGCCGGCTCTGCCGGACGATAACCGACCTCTGTCATACAATTGCCGAACAACTGCCCGACCGCCTGCCGCTCGGCGTGGTCAATATCATAATGGTCAACAACCGGTTTATTCAAAAACTCAACTACCGCTATCGCCGGCGCAACCGCGCCACCGATGTCCTCTCTTTTCCCATCTACACCCCGCTGGAACCGGAAAAGAAAAATGGGTTAGTGCTTATCGGCGAAATCTACATCTCCCGGGAAAAGGCAAAGGAACAGGCGGCAGAACTGGGTATCCCGTTACGGGTGGAAATCCTGACCATGGTGCGACACGGACTGATGCACCTTGCCGGTCTGTCCCACGCTGAGATGAAAAAACTGGACTGATTGTCAAACCCGATGCCTTTCCTTTTAATCAGCATCACCCTGTTGCTATTCCTGTCCGCGCTTTTCTCCGGTGCCGAGGCAGCGTTTTTCTCTCTCCCAAGCTGGCGGGTACAGGAACTACCCGGAGTAAAATTGCTTCTTTCTCGTCCCCGACGCCTGCTCGGCACCCTGCTTTTAGGCAACCTGATTGTCAACACCTCGGCCACCGCCCTCTGGACGCTCTTTCTCCTTAAACTTGTCCGCACCAGCGGTATCGCACCCGCTGGCATCCTTGGTGCTGGTGGTCTGGTGATGACCGGTCTCTTACTGCTATTCGGTGAGATAACACCCAAGGTCATCGCCACCCGTCACGCCGAAGGTTTCGCCCGCATTACCACACCGGTGTTTACCTTCATCCATCACCTCTTCAACCCGTTCACTGCCATTTTAGAAAAGATGGACGCTCCCCTCGCCCTGTTGCCCAGAGAACCTGCTGAACTCAGTGATGAGGAACTGCACACCCTGATTGAAATCACCCAGGCGCGGGGTGTGCTCCTGCCCGGTGAAGAGGAAATCCTGCGCAACATCGTTGACCTGGACCGGCGCACCGTGTCCGAGGTTATGACCCCGCGCAGTGACATCATCGCCATCCCGGAAACCACCCCGCTCCATCAGGCACGTCAGGTGTACGCCCGCACCGGATTTTCCCGGCTGCCGGTTTACAGAGAAACAATTGACCATATTACCGGCATCCTCTATGCGAAGGAACTCCTTATCGCCGAAGACGAAAATCAACCGGCGATCACAATCGCCCGGACCCCCTACTTTGTTCCCGAGGTCAAGCGTCTGCCCGCCCTGCTGGACGAACTGCGCCGGAAAAACTCCCACATCGCCATAGTGGTTGACGAATTTGGCCAGACCGCCGGAATGGTCACACTGGAAGACATCCTGGAGGCAATCTTTGGCGAGATTGTTGACGAGTTTGACCATGCCGAGGAGCTACCCTACACGAAGACCGCTGCTGGTGGCTATCTGGTTGACGGCGAGATTGACCTCGTGACCCTTAACCGCCTGTTCCATAACGCCTTTCAAAACCTATCCTATGAACGGCTCTCGGGCTTTATCCACGACCGGCTCGGGCGCCTGCCGGTGCCCGGTGACGAGATTGAGTTTGCCGGGTTGAGAATAATCGTCCAGGAAACCTCGGCGCTGAAACTGGAAAAGGTTTTAATCCAGCCCCGGCGAGGTTAGCGATGGAACTTGTTGCCGGACTCGCCCTTGTCTTCATCACTGGTTTCTACGCCGGCTCGGAAACCGCCCTTTATCGGGCGAACTGGGTTCGGCTTAACCACTGGGTAAAAAAGAAACTACCCGGTGCCCGGGATGCGCTCCTGGTGGTAGAAAAACTGGAGCCATCACTCATCACCACCATCATCGGCACCAACCTCGCCAGCGTATTCGCCACCATGCTCTTCCAGCGCTACTTTGTTGCTCAATTTGGTGTGCTATCAA
>CAKZPX010000353.1 GCA_937139435.1 uncultured bacterium | reverse complement strand
ATGGTGTTGGATGTTCTCCAGTTTGCCGCTGGAGAGGTCATCCACGATTCGCACCTTCGCCCCGCGCTCTACGAGGGCATCGGCGAGATGGGAGCCGATGAAGGACGCACCCCCGGTGACCAGAACGCAACGGTTTTGCCAGGATGACATATTCTCTCCTTAACCTGGAGTTTAACGGCAATCAATGAATGGGTGAGCCCGAAGGACCATTATATCAGATTTCGGCATCGGGGAAGAGTTGCTGAAACTCTTGTTATCTAACAGTCGGGTCCGCTATAAAAACGTCTCACACTGCTGTGTCATGGGACGGGTGATCAAGCCCCATATGGTAAAGTTGCGAAGCAGGCGCCTTTGACGCCTGCGAGGCAACCAGTGAACAAACGGTGTAATCAAGTATGAAGCGTTGCTGAAAATGCCGCCACACGCCTTGTCCGAAAACGCCTTAATAAAAGGGCGATACAGGGTGTAGATATTCATTGTCGCCGCACCACATACTCAATTGCTTGCCGAAAGCCCAGCACCATCCGTTCGTTGTCCCAACCCGCAATGATTTGCCGTGCGTTGCGGCTCAACCGCTCACGCAGGGCCGGATCAGCCAGGATCCTTTGCAGGACCATTGCCAGAGCACCGCTATCCCGCTCCGGCACAATGAAACCGTTGACGCCATCCTGCACCAATCCGCCCGCCGCTGCCCCCACTGCATCCGTTGCAATGACCGGCACACCCTGGTTGAAGGCTTCATTGACTACTAATCCCCATGGCTCCTTGAAGTAAGGAGCAGTGATGGAAGGCAATACATACACCCAGGCAATCGCGTAATACGAGATTGTCTCTTCCGGCACCACGTACCCCGCAAAGCGTACCCGATCGGTCAACCCTTTTTCCCTGACCATTCGTTCCAGGCGTGCTCGTTCCGAACCCGCGCCGGCCAGGACCAACACGGCATCATTGCGTTGAAGCGAAGCGAAGGCTTCCACCAGGTAAGGAAGCCCTTTCACCTCCTCCAACCGTCCCAAATAAAGGACCACCTTTTGCGAAGGGGGGATCCCCAATTTCTGACGCAATGTCTCCTTCTCTTCCTCCGGAATCTCACGGTTATACGCCTCATTATCCACTGCGTGGTGGGCCACAAAGATTCTCTCCGGATTCACCCCCTCATCAACCAGGTAGCGCTTGACATGCTCTCCGTAAACCACAACCGCGTCGGCATGGCGATAAATGTAGCGGGTGAGGGGGAAGAAAAGCCGGTGAAAAGGCGTCTGCAATCGCATCCAGATGCCGGTCCACAGGATAAAGGGCTTGCGCCGGAGACGAGCAATGAGATAAGTGACGGGCAAAGCAAAAAGGCCGTTAATGCACTTGATGTACACATCATAGTTGCCCTGCCAGAGTTTCCAGGGAAGCGTTGGGGCAATCCTCGTTCGCCCCAGGCGGAAGCCGGGCAAATATTTGTAATGGAAATTTCCTGCCCGCACTCCGTGCTGTCGCTGCCAGTACCATTCGTCACCAGCGGAAAAGAAATAATAATTTACGAGAAAATACCGGGCCAGGTGCTCAAACGTCTTTACTCTGTAATGAGCACAGAAATTTGTAACAAACGCCACTCTCAGCAT
>CAKZPX010000352.1 GCA_937139435.1 uncultured bacterium | reverse complement strand
CCCGGCGATAAAACTCCTCAAACCCCTTACCCGGTGTCCGGACGTCAATATAACACACCACCGCCTCACCACCATGCACCCGATGCTTATACAGAATCGCCTGTTTTGCGGTATACATACAACACACCTTGGAGCAGTAAGGCACACCATTATTCACCGCCCGCGAACCGGCGCACTGGACAAAGACAATATGCCTGGGCTCCTTGCCATCAGATGGGCGCCGCACCTGTCCGGTCCAGGGACCGGACGCAGAAAGAATCCTTTCAAATGCAAGGCTATCAATCACATCCGGCACCCTGCCCAGACCATAACTCTCCAGTTCCTCCAGCGGGAAAATCTCATAACCGGTTGCCAGGACAATTGCACCAACCGTTTCCTCAACAACCCTGTCACTATCATCATACCGGATTGCACCTGCCGGACACACCCGGGCGCACACACCGCACTTCTTTCCCTGCAATTGCCGGCAATTCTCCTTATCAATCACCACCTTGTTGGGCACAGCCTGCGGAAACAGCCGGTATATCGCCCGACGCCGGGATAGGTTACGGTCAAAAACCGATTCCACCTTTACCGGGCACTTCTCCATACATATCCCGCAACCGGTGCACTTCTCCGGGTCAACAAACTTTGCCTTTTCCCTTATCTTTACCCGGAAATTCCCCACATACCCGGTAACCTCCTCCACCTCTGAATACACATATAACATTATCTTCTGATGCCGTCCCACCTCAACCGTCTTCGGAGTGAGGATACACTGCGAACAGTCCAAGGTCGGGAAGGTTTCAGACAGTTGCGCCATATGTCCGCCAATCGAGGGCAACTTTTCCACCAGCACCACATCATACCCGGCATTAGCCACATCCAGCGCGGTCTGAATCCCGGCAATACCAGCACCAATTACCAGACAGCGTTTAACGATTGGCATCCTGACCGGTACCAGCGGTATGTTATGCCGAACCTTGGCAACCGTCCCGGCAATAATCCCTGCTGCTTTATCAGTAGCAGCATCCCGGTCTGCGGTAACCCAGGAACATTGCTCCCGGATATTGGCGATTTCGCAAAGATACGGGTTCAAACCCGCAACCGCCACCGCCCGACGAAATGTGCTTTCGTGCAGTGATGGCGAACAACAGGCAACCACCACCCCGGTAAGTTTCTCCTCCTGCACCGTTGTCTGAATCAACTTCTGCCCCGGGTCAGAACAGCAGTACACATAGTCCAGCGCCTTAACAACACCGGGCAAACCCTGCACCCGTTCCCGCAACTCCGGAACCTTCACCACACCGGCAATGTTAATACCGCAGTGACAGATAAAAACCCCGATGCGATCCCTGCGGCTCGCTTCTGCTCCTGTTCGCTCCTTCGGCACCGCTACGCTCATAGCAACCCCTTTTCCCGTAAAAATGGCACCGGGTCAAGTTTATTGTCTTCAAAACCCAGCTCATTTTCCTCTAAACCAAGGGAGATACCCAGCAACTGGGTAAAATAAAGTGTTACCACCCCGGTCGGTCCTGTTCTGCCGCTCTGCGCCTCTGCTATATCAAGGTTATACTGACACAAAGGGCAGGTGGTAACAATAATCTCGGCACCGCTATTCCGGGCATTGTCTAATACCCGTCGTGACGCCTGAACGGCAATCGTCCGCCGGTTCACCACTAAATAACCACCACAGCACTCGGTCTTGAATTGAAAATCAACCGGCTCCGCACCAATGGCGCTGACCATATCATCCATTACCCGCGGGTTTTCCGGACTATCAAAGTTAAGGACATCGCGCGGTCGAACCATCAGGCAACCGTAATAAGAGGCAACCTTTATCCCGGTAAGGGGCTTTTTTACCAGACTCTTTAACCCTTCCCAGCCGATCTCTTTTTTCAATACCTCCAGAAAATGAACCACCTCAATCGCTCCGCCAAACGGCTCATCAAGAAAATCAAGGAGCCGGTTACGCTCGCTCTCAGTTGCGGTGAGCAGACGGTTATGGGCTCTTTTCAGCACATTGTAACAGGCGGCGCACAGCGTAACCAGTTTCTCGCCTTCCTTACTTGCCTTGGCGAGATTACGCAGCGGTCCCACCTGGGCTGCCAGGTCATCAACCGCAGTATTATAAATTGCACCACAGCAATTCCAGGATGGCATCTCCTTAAGTTCTATACCCAAACGAGAAGCCACCAGCCGGGCCGAGCGGTCCAGGTTCTTTGCCTTGGAATACAGTGTGCAACCAGGGTAGTAAGGATAGCTCTTCATACCGAAAATTTTCTGAATGCGGCAATAAACGCCTGCTGGGGAACATCCTGTAAATCGGCATCGGTAACTGTATCCGGGTCAACCATACTTTTCTTCCGGCGCAGGATAATCACCCGGCATGCCTCAGCAACCCGGGCGTAATCAACATTACGCGGACACCGGGTCCCGCACACCAGACACGAGGCACACAACCATATCCCTTCACTCGCCAGCACCTCATCAACCTGTCCCAGTTGTAGGAGACGGATCGCCTTGCTCGGCGGTATATCCATCCAATCACCAATCGGACAGCCGGATGTGCAACAGCCACACTGATAGCAGTCAATTATCCGTTGCCCGCTCAACTCCTCAATCTGCTCTAAATCCGGATGCCGGGCTCCGGTTTTTACAGTAAAAACCTCTTCCTTTTCTGCCATCAATACTCCTCCGGTAAACCCTGCAATTCCTGATAAGAGAACACCGGACCGTCCTTACAAACATATTTCGGACCGATATTACAGTGTCCGCATTTACCAATTCCGCACTTCATCCGATTCTCAAGGGAGAGAAAGATCTGTTCTGGTTTGAACCCTAATTCCTTCAAGACCGGATGGGTATAGTAAATCATTATCGGTGGTCCGCACACCAGCGCGATCGCATTTGCCGAATCGGGTGCGGTCTGCTTTAAAATGTTGGGCACCAACCCCTCGGTTGCTGGCCAGTCAAAGCCACACGCCCGGTCAACACAGAGCACCAGGTCAATATCGGAACCCTTTTCCCAGGTGCGCAACTCTTCTTTATACAACAGTTCTCCTGGTGAACGCGCCCCGTAGACAGCGGTAATCTTACCGTAGGCAGGACGGTTCGCCGGTGTTAAAAGATGGGCAATTGTTGCCCGCAGCGTAGTAAATGAAAAACCACCGGAAACAATCACCACATCCTTGCCCCGCATTTTGTCAAATGGATAGTGATTACCACACGGACCCCGCACACCGATAACCGCGCCCTCCTCCAGTTCATGGAGTGCGGTGGTAACCGAACCGACTCGCTTCACCGTAAATTTCATCAACCGTTCCTCGGGTGCCGATGCGATACCAAAGGGCGCCTCGCCCACACCGGGAACAGAAAGGAAGGCAAACTGTCCCGGCACAAAGGAAAACCGCTCCTCCTCGTTAATAAAAGACAGGTCAAAAGACTTCAGGTCGCCAGAATCATTCTCCACCGTAACCCGCTCCACCCGCACCAGAACCGGCTTATAAGGATTGGTCTTTTCCGATAAACTGTGCCGCACCTCTGCTGCCATCACCCACCGCCGTCCATTATCGCCTTAACCGCCGCTCTGATATCAATCCCTGCCGGACACACCCGCACACACCTGCCACATCCAACACAGGATAGAAGTCCCACCATATCCAACGTGTATTTAAACTTGTCCATTACCCGGTTGCGGTACCGCTTATGGGGCTGGAACCGGGGATTATGCCCGGAGGCGTGCTGGGAATAGAGTGTAAACTGACAGGAGTCCCAGACCCGCACCCTTGCGGTCTTTCCCCGCACCGTCTCATCATTTACATCAAAGCAATGGCAGGTCGGGCAGAGAAATGTACAGGCACCACAATTGACACACTCCAGCGCCAGGGTCTCCCATACCTTGTCCTCAAACCCGTTATCCAGCCGAGCCTTCAATCCCGCAGTGTCAATCC
>CAKZPX010000351.1 GCA_937139435.1 uncultured bacterium | reverse complement strand
TGCGCTTAACGCCTGGCAACTGGTTCGGGAGTTGCGTCAACTTACCGGTATACCGGCAGCAGCCAGTTTCAAACACACCAGTCCCGCAGGTGCGGCAATTGGCAGACCGTTGAGCGGTGAACTGGCACGGTCGCTTTTTGTTCCCGAGACAGGGTTGACACCACTTGCCTGCGCCTATGCCCGTGCCCGGGGTGCGGACCGGATGGCAAGTTTTGGTGACTGGGCAGGTTTTTCTGACCCGGTGGATGAGGCGACCGCCCGTTTACTGGTGCGGGAGGTTTCTGATGGTTGTATCGCACCGGGTTACGAGCCGGAGGCGCTGGCGCTTTTGAAAGAGAAAAAAGAGGGGAGGTATCCGGTTTTAGAGATTGATCCGGACTGGGAGCCACCCTTGATGGAGACAAGGCAACTATTTGGTATGTATCTGGAACAGCGCCGGAACGATGCCCGGATTGATGAAAGCATTTTAAAAAATGTGGTGAGCGCCAAAAAGGAGATCCCGGAACAGGCACGCCAGGATATGCTGATTGCGGCGATTGCCCTGAAGTACACCCAGTCCAACTCTGTCACCCTTGCCTATGATGGGCAGGTGATCGGTGTTGGTGCCGGACAGCAGTCAAGGATTCACTGCACCCGACTTGCCTGTGCCAAAGCGGACAAATGGCTTTTACGTCTGCATCCCCGAACCCGGGAGATTAAATTTAAAAAAGGTGTGAGCCGGGCGGAGAAGGCAACGGCGATTGACCTTTATCTGGAAGGCGATGTTACGCCGGCTGAGATGCGCACCTGGCGGGAACTTTTCATCTCGCCACCAGAACCAATACCATCTGAGGAGAAGTGGGCATGGCTTACCCGGTTTGAGGGGATATGTCTGGCATCGGACGGTTTCATTCCATTTCGTGACAACATTGACCGGGCAGCACGTTCCAATGTGCGGTTCATCCTTCAGCCCGGTGGTTCCACCCGTGATGACGAAATTATCCGGGCGGTGGACGATTATGGTATGGTTATGGTTTTTACCGGTCTACGGTTATTTTACCATTAGCTGTCCGACACTTATTGTACAATAGCCAGTTTGCCCGAGAACGTTTTTCCTGCGACCATCAGCCGATAGAGATAGATGCCCGGAGAGAGGTTTTGAATTGTCAGCCAGTTGTCCGTGGTGGTGATGCCGTGAAACTGTCTTAAATTTCTTCCGTCCGTAGAGTAGAGGTTAAGCCGGTAGGTTTTGCCGGCTGGTGCGGTAAACCGGATTTCCGCCTTCCCTTTGCCCGGAGTGGTGAGAGCCGTTCTATCCGCTGTTAAACCGGTACCGGTTTTTTCCTCTTTTACTCCGACCAGGTCAAGTATCGCTATCTCTGCACCCTGGAATGCGGGATAGGAGGAGTCAGCAGGAACCATGGTTGTGCTCTGAGCGTAGACGACTATTTTGCAGCGCGCTTCATTCCAGCTGGTGTTAATGATGAAGTCGTGGGCTATCGTATCCGCGCCACCGGCAGGAATGGTGATTATTGTGCCGGTCTGGTCCGGTATATAGTCACGGCACACATGGTTGTGCCAGGGGTCGCCGTTCGGTCCCTGATAATAGCAGGAGTCTTCGGTGATAACAACCGAGATGCGGGCGTCAATCGCATCACTGGAATCATTCTGGATTACCGCCTGGATAGTGCCGTTACGGGTAGATGGATCGTAATTGCCGGAGAGGGTAATCTGAACCGGTGTCGGAATTGTTATCCGTTCCGCCACATAGTTTCGCCAGAGGTTGTAGTTGTAGCCGCGCTGGCGTCCATCAACCCAGAGCCAGGGGGTGGCGTAACTACCGCTGTAAGGCGGAGGATACATCCGCCACTTTGCCCTTCCTTCTGCGGAGTAAAGGGGATAGGAAGAACTGACGTGCCATTCTACTGCGGTAACATAACCGGCATAGTCAATACATATCTGGTCCAGCACACTGCTGGCGGGTCGGCAGGAGCTTCAGCCTTCCTGGTAGGCTTCTTCCAGGACAACGACGCGTTGATAAGCCGGTAAAATACCGGTTATGGTGAAAAGGAGCGCAAACACTATTGCCTGACGCATATTAGACCTCCTTTGTTATCAGGTTACCATTTTTGTATTGATGGTCAATTTTTTAATTTTATCCCCAGCGCTTCCAGCAGGACATCCTTGCCCGCATTCAGGCGCCAGAGCGCCAGATTGGCAATCACCCTGATGGTATAGCGCACCGGTTTACTGCCCCTTTCCTGCACCCGTAATAACAGTGGGAGACAGAGAAAACGTGCCAATCCAGCAAGGAAAAACATCACATCGTAGTTATAAAACCGAACACCGAAAAAGGAGAGGTTAAAACGGGATAAAAACTGTGCCAGGGTTCCGGCAATGAGCGCGGCGAAAAACGCCCCCAGCCCGGTAACGACGCTGTAAATGGCAAAGTAACTTTCCTTGCGGTTGGGGTTGTCGGCAAGGTCAAGGAGCAGATTCCACAGCCCCAGGCTGGCGCCGGTCCAGACAACACCGTTGAGGATACCATCAATCCAGATGGGCAGGCGGAATTCCGGAGTGGCAAAGAGCCACAGGAAGGGCATCAGACCGACCAGGGCAAAGTTTAACACGGTGACCGGACGGGAGCCGAATTTGTCCACCGCCTTGCCCCAGAAGAGCTGGAAGAAAACGCCGATCACACCGCCAATCATTGAGTAGATGGCGATGGCGGCAAAACTGAAGCGGAGGTTTTTGATCAGGTGGACAAGATAAAATGGCGATGCCAGTGTGCCGGTAAGAAACCAGACCGCCAGGAAGATGGTCAGGCGCCGGAACTGGGGTTCCTGCAAAGGTCCTAAGAGGGTCTCCTTTAAACCTGTCTGGGCACGGGGTGGTGATACCGGTTCAGGCTGACGGGTAAGGAGCAGGGTGGAGACCAGTCCCCAAATGACCGCCAGTCCTAATGCCAGGGCATAGCCGGTTACCTCATGACCGGTTTCTTTGAGCCAGTCCATACCCCGACCAGCGCTATAGCCGGCAGCGACACCGGTAACACCGAGGATGGCGTTGCGAATGCCAAAAAACCTGCCCCGGCGTTCTTCCGGCACCAGGTCGCTGATCCAGGATGTCCAGGTGGTGTTGGCGATCGCCATAAGGATGCTGGAGATGGTGACCAGACCGAGAAAGAAAATGATTTTTACTTTGATACCCAGCAGGAGCAGGGGCACAAAGATAATAAATACCGTCCTGCCCAGTCCGGCGGTCCAGAGGACAAGCAGTTTACGGGAACCAAACTGGCGGATAAGGTAGCCGGCAAGGAAACTGAACCCGGTTACCAGTGCCGGAATGCCAGAGATAAGGGCGATATGAAAGGAATTGGCACCGAGATAGAGTGCCAGTCCGGCAAGGAACATTCCACCGGCCAGTGTGGTGTAGAGGGTGGCGAAGGCGCCTTCAATAACCGATATCTTCAGTGCCGAGCGCAGGACAGCAGGTGTAAACCCGTTCATGGTGTTATCTCTCCTGCCCGGTAGGAACTGCGGACAAGCGGTGAGGAGAACACCTGTTTAATACCCATTTTCTGCCCGAGTACCGCCAGTTCATTAAACTCCTCCGGTGTCCAGAACCTTGTTACCGGCAGACAGCGCCGACCGGGCTGGAGGTACTGACCGATGGTTACGATGTCACAGTTGATTTCCGCAAGGTGACCGAGAGTGGCGATGACCTCGTCCCTGGTTTCACCCAGACCGATCATCAGCCCGCTTTT
>CAKZPX010000350.1 GCA_937139435.1 uncultured bacterium | reverse complement strand
GGTGGGGTGGATGCGCATGGGTCCACGGATCTACACCCTGTTTATGAGATGGCGGGAGCAGATTGCTGAGATTAACAACCAACTCCAGACTGCATTTACCGGTATCAGGCTGGTGAAATCTTTTGTGATGGAGGGGAGGTTGTCGGGGCGTTTTCGCCGGGCGCTGGATGAGCGAGTTCGGGTGGCGGTGCAGGAGGCACGGATGGAGTCAATTATTCAGGTGTTTTATATGATAGTGGCGGAGGTGGCGATACTCGCCGTGCTCTGGGCAGGTGGCATCTTTGTAATCCGGCAGAGTATTACTCTGGGTGAGTTCGTTGCCTTTAATGCCTATCTTTTAATGCTGATCAGTCCGATGTTTGATATTGGCAATCTCTTTGTTGCGGGAAGAAGGGCGGCGGGTGCAGGAGAACGGATTGATGCGCTGGTGTTGGATGAGCCCGAGGTGGTTGCGGTCGGTGTTAGAACACCCCGACCCGGTGAACTACGGCTGGCGGGGGTAAGTTTCGGCTACGGCGGGCATGATGTGCTTAAGGATATAACGATGGTCTTTCCTCCGGAAAAGAAGGTCGGGATTGCTGGAACAGTTGGTTCAGGTAAAAGTACGGTGTTGCGGTTGTTGTTACGGCTGGTTGATCCGCGCGCGGGTAGAATTTTGCTTAATGGTATTGATATCCGGGAGTATAACCTGAGTGACTATCGCCGACTCTTCGGTTACGCGCCCCAGGAGCCGATGCTTTTTACCGATACTCTGAAAAACAATGTTATTTTTGGGCGGGAGGTAGACGAAAAGGAGTTGCGGCGGGTGATTAACATGGCGCAGTTGCGCGGGGATGTGGCAGAGTTGCCCCGGGGACTGGAGGAGATGCTGGGAGAGAGAGGAACCGGGCTCTCCGGCGGTCAGCGGGCACGGGTGGCGATTGCCCGGGCACTGATTGGAATGCCACCGTTCCTCTTGCTTGATGATGTGACCTCGGCATTAGATGCGGATACTGAGCGTGAGTTTATCCAGGCACTTTTCGCCGCAGTGGCGGACAGGAGTTTGATTGTGGTCTCGCACCGGCTGGCGGTGCTATCCGCCTGTGACTGGGTTTATGTCCTGGACCGGGGTGAGGTGAAGGAGTCGGGCCGTCATGAGGAATTGTTGCGTCACGAGGGGTTATACTGGCAACTCTACCAGCGGCAGTTGCTCAGAGAGGAACTGGAGCGGTTATAATTTCAGATGCGGGTGTGGCGGAAGAACTCTTTTTTCAATCGCTCCAGGAGTTCCGGTCTTCGGTCGTAGAGGCGACGGAGAGGACGCGGTTTGTGCCGGGCAAGGGCATAATGAGTTAACAGGGGAAGGGCAACAGTAACATCAAGATAGCAGACAATTGCATCCGGTAGTCGGGTGGGGTCGACCTTGCCCCAGGAGACCGCTTCGTGGGGTGTGGCACCAGATAGACCACCGGTGTCCGGTCGGGCATCAGTGATCTGGATAAAGTAGTCCTGTCCGACATCACGGAGCATAAGAATTTCCTGAATCTGCGGTTCGGTCTGGAGCATGAAGTTTTTCGGTGAGCCACCGCCAATGAGCAGGACACCAGATTCGCCCCCAGAGCGTTTGGCATAGAGGACGTAGGAGGTTGTTTCGTTGACATCAATTGAGGGGTTAATGCGCAGTTTCAGTCCTTTGATTTCCAGTCCGGCGATGTTCATCCCGATCGTGGAATCACCCGGGGAGCTGGTGTGGACAGGTACACCGCAGCGGTAGGCAGCAGCAAGTACCGAGACATCCTTATTGCCGGTTTTTTCTTCCCATTCCGCCGCGTATTTACCGAGATGGTAATAGAATTCAGCGGTGCCCATTTCTTTCTGGAATTCCGGCTGGATGAGGATTTGACGGAGGATTTTATCGGTGGCGCAGAGACAATCGGTATAGCCAAGGAAGATGTCATAGATGCGGACAACATCGTTTTTACGCAGGTCGGCATCATCAACCGCCGGTGAACCAACAAAGAGCGGGAAGTTGAAGGCGAAGTGGAGGTCGTGGTACATATTGGCACCGGTGGCAACAATCCAGTCAACAAACCCGGCTTTAATCAGTGATACAGGAGCATCCCAGTCCGGCCGGGGTCAGGGCGCCGGCGAGTGACATACCAACAATCGCCTTCGGTTTGAGCATTTTGGTGACAAAGAGTTCGCATGCCTGGCGCAGACGGGCAGAGTTGTAGGCGAGAAATGTCTCGTTCATCAGTTCAGTAAGTTTTTCATTGCCGTTGATACCTGGAGGCAGGATGCGTTTACCCGAGAGGTATAACTTTTTCCGGGGACAGCGCCTTTTGCGCAGCCAGTCGGGTATGTCGTTTAAATTTTCTCTTGTTCGGTAATTTTTTTTCATCCAGCACCTTTCTATGGAACGATAATGGTTTTTGCCGGCGGTATACCGTTAAAATGGGTAGCATGGGCTATGGAGTAGGCGCCGATATTTTTTGCAAAAACCAGGTCACC
>CAKZPX010000349.1 GCA_937139435.1 uncultured bacterium | reverse complement strand
TCATTGGCCAGGATTCTGGCGATATCAATTCCTCGTGTCCCGCAATAATGGCTTTTGGAGCCGAAGAATTTATGGGTTTGTTTTATTAGCTGTCCGCCCAGTTGAGGATTGTCGTCAATCACCGTTACCGGAGCACCCATTTTTGCAGCAGTAATTCCGGCGCACAGCCCGGCTGGTACTCCGCCTACTATTACCACGCCGCCAGATTGTATCCTGTTCATATTTTTCCTCTTTCTCTCTGACGCTCCACCCTGACCCCTTTCCGCAACGGTTCCATACACACCATTGTGTTGGGTTTGCCATCAACCACCATTAAGCAAGAGGAGCATTTACCCACCGCACAGAAGAAACCGCGGGCGCGGTGTCTTTTCTCACTATAGCGAAAAACCTTTATGCCATTGGCAACAAGCGCAGCAGCGATTGTTTCACCTGTGTAACCTTTGAGTGGTTTCCCTTCAAAATAGAATGTTACCTCTGAACCCCGATTAAATGTGATGATGGGGTGTTCATTAATTCTTGACTGATTTTTCATTTTAGAGATTTTTCTGGACATAGTTGACCGCGTTTTCAAATATGACAATTCCATCAGGTTTTGTCAAATTCTCCCGATGCCAGCGTGGATGATGTTGTTTAATCACATAGCGTTCTGGATGGGGCATCAAGCCAAAAATCCTTCCGGATGGGTCGCATATTCCGGCAATACCCTCAACCGAGCCGTTGGGATTTTCTGGGTATTTTGCCGGTTTGCCATCAGCGGTAACATAGCGAAAAACTACCTGATGATTGGCATTGAGCAACCGAAGAGTTGCCGGCGAATCGGTAAGAAATTTTCCTTCGGCGTGCGCAACCGGTAAGTAGATGATTTCGGGGAGATTGCGGGTGAAAACACAGGGAGAGTTTTCTGTTTTGAGATAGACCCAGCGGTCTTCATAACGGGCCGAGTTGTTAGTGTCTAAGGTAACGCTTTGAGGTTCAAAAGGTTTTTTTACTGCCGGGAGAAGTCCGCATTTTACCAGAACCTGAAAACCGTTACAGACGCCCAAAATCAGTTTTCCCTTTTCCAGGAAACGGCAAATTTCCTCGGCAAGATTGTGCTTTATCTCGTTTGCCAGCACTCTGCCTGAGGCGATATAGTCACCGTAAGAAAAACCACCCGGGATAACGAATATGTGATAGTCGCGAAGAAGAGCAGGGTTTTCCTTTAAGCGGTTGATATGAACTGTTTCAGCCTGAGCGCCCACGTGATTGAACGCATAAGCGGTTTCTTCATCGCAATTTGTTCCGGCTGAGAACAGGACACATACCTTGACCATAAAGTTAAGAATAATCTTTTCGCAAAATGTGTCAAATTTTGAAAAATACCGACCGGAAAAACAATCATTTGGAGAGTATTGACTTGAGGAATTATCCGGGTAGAAGTGAATTATGTCGGAGTATACCAGAAATACCCTGGTAATCCTGATTACGATAATAATTATTATTTCGTCCGGCTGTAGCAGATTTTTTGTTGTAACCAATAGAGATTATTCCGGTTCGGGGCATAATCTGGCAGTGGTGCGACACTTTATCCAGCGGTTTGGTCATAGGAGTGATGCCCGTTTTTTAAAATTATTTGCGCCCGGGGCAAAAATAGAGGTGGTCGGATTGGGCGTTGTGACCCAGGGGCAGAATGGGTTGCGAGATTTATTCGGTTATGCGGTGGTGGTGAATTCCCGTCTGGAGATGTTTGATGGGCAAGTAAATGGTGATACAGTTTTTTGCCGGGTGGAAGAGAGCAACGACTGGTTACGAATAATCGGAATTGAACCTGCTGTTTACCAGAGCCGGTTTGTCCTAGAGGAGGGGAAGATCGTTGAGTTAGTGATAAACCCGGATGCTCAAACGAGGACTGTTTTGATTGGGCAGGGGCTTTCATTCTGGCGATGGTTAAGGAACGATGACCCCGGGGCAATTACATCGTTTTCCCCAGACGGTAAATTCCGTTTTACTCCTGAAAATGGTAAAAGACTGGTGCAACTTATATCACGGTGGCGTGGTGGTTACTGAATATCAGATAGCCGGAGGAAGACATTACCACCGGTGACAGTGGTTCTCTTTCTTTCCGAGTAACTTGTTACGAACTTCTGGACAGACGGTTAGGAAATATTTACTCTATAATTTAATGCGTAAGAAATGTCAGTTTATATTAATATTGTTATTAACCGGCTGTCGTTTGGGACAGCCCGTTTCAAATAATAAAGCACCTACCGTTGTATTTACTTTAAAGCCAGTTTTAATAACCGATGCCGATTCCGGGCGTTTTGCCTGGATAGGAAACGACCTTGATGGGCGGGTGGTTGGGTATTATTACAGGCTGGATAATCCTGCTCCGGATATCTGGACTGAGTCAACAGAAGTGACACTTTATAATCTTGCTTTTGGTGAACACCTGTTCTACATTCAGGCGGTGGACGATTCCGGGGCGAAATCCATTACCGCAGTAGCACCTTTCCGGGTAGATTTTCCCGGAGCAATTCCAGCGCTGGGCAGTGAGACAACATTTGAAGTGGTGACGTGGAACATTCAGAATTTTCCCAAAAAGGGCGATTCAACATTGATGCATCTGGGGTTAATTATGCCAAGACTGGGTATAGACCTTTACTGCATCCAGGAGATAGAAGATACAATTGCCTTTAAGAATCTTGTGGCCAGTTTGAGCGATTATGAGGGGATTTATTCTGAAGATGATTATGGTTCGTTTTATCAGAAAACTGGCGTAATTTACAAAAGAGCAATCGTGACCGTAGATAACGTTCGTCAGATTTTCTGGAATAACGAGAATTTTCCGCGTCCGCCACTGGTGATGGATGTTACTGCC
>CAKZPX010000348.1 GCA_937139435.1 uncultured bacterium | reverse complement strand
CCCGGATACCGGTTCTACTCTTCAGTCACGGCATCACCCACGACGACCGCTTTGACCTGGTGTTCATCATCCCTGCCACTGACATCGCCACCGCTGATAAACTCCTCCAGCAACTGGCAAAAAAGGTGGGTGCAAAAGAGGTAGCAATTGATGAGGACATCTCATCGGTCTCACTGGTCGGCCCGGGTGTTGGGACTGATGTGGACATCATCTCCGAAACCTTCGCCACCCTGCACCAGGCAGAGGTGCATCTGGAGGCGTTTGCCCTGTCCGCCACCCGGCTCACATGTTTTATCCGTCCTCAGGACCTGCGTCCGGCAACCGCTGCCCTTCTCACCCGGTTCCGGCTGAGTAAACCAGTAACCCGTATTCAGGGGTAGTCCATGAGCTATCCGGATGATGCCCTGACACCTGCTCCTGATACCCGACCCCCTGATGGTGCAGAATTGGAAAAGGTGATTGAGGCGCTACTCTTTGCTGCTGACCAGCCCCTGCCCCTGAGCCGGCTCCGGGAACTCACCAGTGCAGAAGAAGAAGACCTGCGCACCATCATTGACCGGTTAAATCAGGTATATGCCGATACTGGACGCTCCTTCCGGATCACCCGGGTGGCGCACGGTTATCAACTCTACACCCTTCCGCAATATGCCGACTGGCTCAGAAAACTCTACCAGCACAACCGTGTCCAGCGCCTTTCTACCGCCGCCCTGGAGATGCTGGCAATCATCGCCTACAAACAGCCGATCACCAAGCCTGAGATAGAAAAGATGCGGGGGGTTGACTGTTCTGCGCCCCTCCTCACCCTCCTGGAACGCGGGCTCATCGTCACCGCCGGAAGGGCACACCGACCAGGGAACCCGTTTCTCTATCGCACTACCCGGGAGTTTCTCCGTTACTTTGGACTGGAATCACTGGACGAACTGCCCAGGCTGGAAGAACTGGGCGCATTTCTTGCTGAACGCGACCTGTCCCCGGAGCTGCCTGAACATCCGCAATTCCCGGAACAAAACCCCAGAGGTTAAAACTCTCCTTGAGAATGAAAACCAACCCGCCTCCTGCCCGGCTGGTCTGCGGTATCCTTGCCCGTAACCAGGACCTTCTCCTCAGGGCAGAAGACCTGTTAACAGCAAACTTTGGTCCCATCATCATTCGCAGCGAAACAATCCCCTGGGATTTCTCCCGTTACTACGAGCCGGAGTTTGGACCCAACCTCATCCGGCGCTGGGTGTGCCATCTTCCGCTGGTCCCGGCAGAAAACCTGCCCGAGTTCAAAAAAAAGACCATAACACTGGAAGAAAAGTTGCGCGACCCTCTAGGCAATCGCACCATCAACCTTGACCCGGGTATTTTAACGCTCTACAACCTCGTCCTTGCCACCACCAAGGGCTACACCCACCGCATCTACCTTGGCGACGGCATCTATGCTGAAGTAATCTTGATTTATCATCAGGGTGCTTTCCAGCCTTTAAACTGGACCTATCCTGATTACCGCACCGCAATCTGCCTTAAATTTCTCGCCGCCTGCCGCGCCAGCCTGCTCCAGGCGCGATTAACGCCTTAAAAACCGCTCAATCCTTTCCAGCGCCCGCTGGATATTCTCAATTGAGTTGGCATAACTGAAGCGCAGGAACCCATCTCCGAACTTACCAAAGCAGGTTCCGGCCAGGCAGGCAACCCCTTCTTCCTCCAACAACCGGTCCGCCAGCACCTTGCAGTCAAAACCGGTCCCCTCAATGTTGGGGAAGGCATAAAATGCGCCCTGAGGTAAAAAACACTGAAACCCGGGCAGGCGGTTGAGTCCGGCAACTATGAAGTCCCGGCGCTGCCTGAACTCCGCCACCATCCTGTCCACCTCATCATGTGGCCCGCGCAGTGCTGCCAGACAGGCGCGCTGGATAAATGTGGTGGTGCAGGAATTGATATTGGTTTCAATTCGCGCCAGTTTCTCTGCCATCGCCACCGGCATTATCCCGTAACCAATCCGCCAGCCGGTCATGGCAAATGTCTTGGAAAACCCATCCAGGATAATCAAGCGGTGGTGAATCTCCGGAAACTGGGAAATTGACTCAAACCTGCCCTCATAAACAATCTCCGAATAAATCTCGTCCGCCAGCACCCAGACATTGTATTTGAGCGCCGCATTAGCGATCAGCTGCAGGTCCTTCCGGGTTAAAACCCCGCCGGTGGGATTGGCGGGTGAATTGATGATAATCATCTTTGTCCGCGGTGTTACCTTGGTAACAAGCTCCTCCGCATCCAGCCGGAAACCATGTTCGGGACGCAACCAGATGGGTACCGGTCGCCCACCCATATACTCAATCATGGACTCATAAATCGGATAGGACGGGTTGGGATAAATAACCTCATCACCGCTGTCCACCAGCGCCATAATCGCAAATGACATCACCGACTTGCCACCAGGGGTTACCACCACCTGCTCCGGGAAAAACGTCACCCCTCTTAACCTGCCCGCATACTCGGCAATCGCCTCCCGCAACTCGGGCAGACCTGCAGAAGGACAATAATGGGTCCATCCCTCATCCAGCGCCTGCTTTGCCGCCTCAACTATATGACGAGGTGTGGGAAAGTCCGGCTCGCCGATTTCTAAGTGAATCACATCCATCCGGCATTCCAGTTCCTTTGCCCGGCGCAGACAGTCAAAGGCGGTTTCGGTGCCCAGTCGTTCCATCCGACATGCCAGATTCATCCCTGCCCCCTTTCTAATCCGACTTTTTGGACTTTTCCTTCTTTGTCCGGGTTGTGGTTCGCTTCTTTGCGGTAACCCCGGTCGCTGGTTTTTTCACCGCACCCCTTCCCCGCACCAGGTCATAAAGCTCCTTTGCCTTTGCTGCAATATGCTCTCCGGACACCTCAAACTCCCACATCAACTCCCATGGTTGCCCGGATTCACCAAACCGGTCCTTTACACCAATGGCGCCAAAAGCAAGCGGTTTAGCGTAAAGTTCTGGTGCGGTGTGCAGGACATAGGACACCCGATTTGCCAGCCCGCCAATCTGATGCTCCTCAGCGGTAACGATAATCCCGGTCTCCAGTGCCGCCTGAATCAGAAATCTCTGGTTGGGAATTACCTCCCCCGGGTGGGTGGTTGGTGACTTCAGGGTGTGGAGGTTGATCACGCGCGCGTGGATACCAAACTCCTCGGCCAGAATCCAGGCGGCACGCAGCGCCTCCGGCACCATCGGTCCGCAGGCGACAATCGTCAAATCCTCGCCCTCGCC
>CAKZPX010000347.1 GCA_937139435.1 uncultured bacterium | reverse complement strand
CCCATATGCTACTCGGTCTCCATCTCAATGTTCCCGCCAGTGTTAAATCAACATCATCAGCCGACCGATAAGGAAATCGTGCCGGGTTCTCTCCTCGCCGGTAAATATCTATATCAAGCGGCGACAAACAAAAAAGATTATCATCATAACTAACATCCAGATTAAATGAGTACAGCCAGCGGCTATCCCTCTGCGCCCGAACGTCTTCAATAAATAAACTTAGCAATACAGTAATGATAACAAAAAACCTACTCATACTTCTCCGGTATAAGCCTCTCTACCATAATCGCGCCACTGCGAGCGACTGTACCGGTAATTATCACCTTTAATTTATGAACCCCATCTGCCAGTTCAAAACTTACACGGCGTTCAGCACCAGCGACAACATCTGCAAGTTCTTTATAATACATACCAGTCTCTTTTTTACTGCGCAGTGTCCGTTCAATTACCATCCCTTTTTTCTCCACTTTTAAAATAAATGCCTGATTCCCTTCCATTGTGGGGTCAAAATTTAACCTCGTTCGCATTCGCACCCAGCACGGACCATTAAGTTCAAACTCATAAGGCTGATTGCTGTGGATTTGATAGAAAATACCTTCTAATTGTTCACTGCCATGATTTTCCTTTACCAGTGTCAATTTCTTCAAACCGGAGAGGCTTACCCGCTCCCACCGTCTTGGTGCCTGAAAACTAAACCGGATCCCAACGGTATCCCGAGGAGCACTATCGAGCACTAACCTGAACCGCTCTATCCCGGGTTTTATCCGAACAAAAAATGAACGCCACCTGCCCACCCTCTGCTCACCGGGTCCAAATGTTGATGCGGAAATTGAAGTTTTTAAGGCAAATCGCTGGCTGGAGTCTGGAGACAAAAATGATATTACGTAGCGTCTCTCATCATCTTTATCATCTTTACTCAACCAGACCCGGGTATAAACTCGCAACCAGGCACCGGTATCGGAAACTGTGCTTAACTTAAAATCAAGTGGTTGTCCCCGGGTAAGTAAAAAATAATCCACCTGCACCCGTTTTACCACACTTAACCCTACTTTTACCGCATTGTTTTCAGGCTCAATATTTGCTGCCAGCACCAAACCGAAATCAGGTAACAACATCAGAATTAAAAACCAGCGATTTTTGACAAAACCTTTCAAACCGCCTCCTGCTCGTCCTCGCTTTTAACACCAAAATAATACTCAACATTATACCGGATTACTATGAAAAGTAACCCCATCAGTATGACACTTAATACTATTGCTAATGGTAACGAATACCGGCGTTCGTAGAACAGTCTACCTTTGCCAATTTCTGGTAATGGTACCGGTGCTATCGGCAACCGGTAATCTGCTGCCACCCTTCGGGGACTGGCAATATGAATTACCGGTAAACCACGGTCTAAAAACCATGCCACCAACCCGCTGCCTGACTTAATATGCCGATGGGTAAGCACCCGGGAAGGCAATTTCAGCAACGGGTCACCAGAATTGGTAACCGGCTGACCTATCGCTACCAGCGCCCGACAACGAGAAAACAACTCCTGCCGTTTTGCCACCGCCTGAGATAAAGAATCAGGCACAAAAACCAGAATATTCGCTGCTCGGGCAGCATCTTCCAGCACATCTCTGCCTTCCGGTGAAAGTCCTCTACCATCATCGCCCTCACCGCCTAATGTCGCTATCATGGTGCGAAACTGCCAGAACCCGGCATCGCAAAGCACCCGCTCTATATCCAACCAGGTATAGCCGGGGTAATTTGCCCCCCACATCCCGGCACTCTGTGTGGTAATAATCAGTGGATAAAGCCCCATTATTTTTGCCACTACCAGAACCTGAATATTTAATGCCGGGTACGTTCCATCCCAGTTCACCGCAACCGTATCACCTGTTTTTAGACGCGCCTGAGTAAACATCTCCACCAGTGCGGCGCTGAAATTAGGATTGGTCGTGGTCAGGGCATCGCTTAAATCGCTTCTGCCCACAGTGAGAGGAGAATACTGAACACCAATCAATCCGGTTTCATTCGGGTCATTAACCGTATCAATGGGCAACTGTAAAACATTCAATCGGTAATCACGTACCACACGGAAAGCATCCTGAGCAAACTGCGCCCCGGCAAGTTTCACATTGTAAAGTTTACTGCGCACGCTCCGGCGGAAACTGGTCTCCAGAAAATAAAAGAAAATTGCAACAATCGCCAGACTGGCAATTACCCAGCGATTAACCTTACCCTGACGTCGCCGCATTTTAAAAAACCCCACCGGAAAAAATTGTAATCAACAACCTTGTCAATACCGCCGCAATCAACATTGTCGCCAGCGTTTCCACAACCCCCTGACGGTTCATCCAGTAGGCAATAAGTCCGGGAATAACATAGCCAATAACACTCAAATCCATCCGCATCGCATTTAAGGTGAAGGGCGGTACAATCTTTGTTATATAACCTAACAGATACCCAACCAGTATGCCCAGAAGGAGCATCCTTCTACCGAAGACAAGCATAAACTGGGAAAGAATTTTAATAATCAAATACGTCAGTAATGCTACTACCAGTGTCGCCAGCAGTCGCAATGGCTCATTTAAACTTAAC
>CAKZPX010000346.1 GCA_937139435.1 uncultured bacterium | reverse complement strand
ACCTGGAAACAGAACTGGAAAAGCTCCATGTCGCCATTGCTGCCGGTGCTGATACCATAATGGACCTCTCGGTCGGTGGCGATGTGGACGAAATTCGCCGGGCGATTATTGCTGAGTCAACCGTGCCGGTTGGAACGGTGCCAATCTATCAGGTCGCCATTGACGCCCGGAAAAGAAAAACCGCATTCCCCCAGACCAGGGTAAAGGACATTTTCCAGGGCATTGAAAAACACCTTGCCGACGGTGTGGATTTCATCACTGTCCATTGTGGCGTAACCCGCAAGAATATTCAGTGGCTGGGAAAACGACTTGGCGGCGTCGTCAGCCGGGGTGGAATAATGATGATTGAATGGATGCGTTACAACCAGAAGGAAAATCCACTTTATGAATACTACGATGAACTCCTGGCAATGGCAAAAGATTATCACACCACCCTCTCCCTCGGTGATGGATTGCGACCCGGGGCAATTGCCGATGCTACTGATGAAGCACAGGTCGCCGAACTGATCACCATTGGTGAACTTGTCCAGCGTGCCCGCGCCGCTGGCGTGCAGGTAATGGTTGAAGGACCAGGACACATACCCATTGACGAAATCGAGGCAAACATCCGGCTGGAGAAAATGGTCTGTGACGGGGCACCCTTCTATGTTCTCGGTCCACTGGTTACCGATATCGCCTGTGGCTATGACCATATCACTGCAGCTATTGGAGGTGCGATTGCTGCCTGGTTTGGCGCTGATTTCCTGTGCTACGTAACCCCATCCGAACACCTCGGTCTGCCCGATATTGAGGATGTGCGGGAAGGAGTAATCGCCTCGCGCGTCGCTGCTCACGCCGCTGATATCGCCCGGCGCCATCCACTGGTTCGCCGGTGGGACAACCGGGTATCCCGCTTCCGCGCCAACCTGGAATGGGCAAAGATGATCGCCGCCAGTATTGATCCGGCAAGAGCAAAATCAATTTTCGCCATCCAGCCCTCGCACACCGAAGGGGCATGCACAATGTGTGGCGAATTTTGTGCTGTAAAGAAAACAAAGGAGACAATTCATGAATAAACCGAAATATAAACTCTACACCCCGGGACCGGTAGCGGTCCCCGATGAATACCTCCGAGTACTAAATAATCATCTCGTCTATCACCGCGAAGAGAGTTTCGCCCGATTACAGGAATCGGTAACGAAGGCGCTGGGAAAGATTTTTCTCACCAGTCAGCCCGTCTATGTGCTCACCTCATCCGGGACCGGCGCAATGGAGACTGCGGTTGTCAATCTTATCAATCCCGGCGACCGGGTCGTTGTCGCACATAGCGGTAAATTTGGTGAAAGATGGCGGGAACTGGTAATCCGCTTCGGTGGCTATGTTGATGAACTCTCCCGTCCCTATGGCGAATCGATCCCGCCCGAGGAACTGGAGCGTAAACTAAAAAGTAACGATGCCGCCCGTTATGTATTCACCACCCTGACCGAAACATCAACCGGTGCACTGAACAATATCAAAGCGTTTGGCGAAATCTGCTACCGGCTTAACCGCATCCTTGTGATGGACGCCATTGCTGGACTCGGCGTTGATGAACTGCAGATGGACGCCTGGTATGTTGATGTTGTTGTTGGCGCTTCACAAAAAGGGCTGGCAGTTCCACCGGGACTCGCCTTTATCGCCCTCAGCCCCCGTGCCTGGGAGCAGGTAGAAAAATGCAAAAATAGCCGTTACTACTTTGACCTGCGTCAGTACCGTCGCTTTGCCGAAAAAGGACAGACCCCCTGGACACCAGCAATATCACTCTACTATGCCCTTGACCTGGCATTAAAGAAATTAAACCGTCGGGGAATAAAAAAGCAGTGGCAGGAGAAAGCGGTCCTTGCCCGCTATACCCGGGAACAGATCACCAAAATGGGACTCACCATCTTTCCCCAGCAACCAGCAAACGCCCTGACAGTTATCAAAATGCCTGAAGGTGTGGATGGAACAAAAATCGTTGAAATCTGCAAAAAACAATACGGTATCCTGTTGGCGAACGGACAGGGAGAGATGCGCGGCAAAGTTGTCCGAATCGGTCATATGGCACCAATGACAAAAACTGATCTTAATCGCGTTCTGACAACATTCTCTCAGGCATACAAAAAAGTAGCTGGCAGGGCACTCGCAAAATAATGTAGATAGTCGCACCTGTTAACCTCTTTATAAAGAAAGAGTTAAATGCATCACTTATTGTTACGATAGCGTTTAAGATTTTCTAACTATTGCGTAGGGTATCATAACTTTTTACAAAATAACAACTTAAAACCAGAAAGACAGGGGCTTCTTTCTGGTATCTGGTTTGCATATC
>CAKZPX010000345.1 GCA_937139435.1 uncultured bacterium | reverse complement strand
CGCCACCAAAGCATAAGCAACACCCCTTATGTAACGCTCACCACCCACCCGCGGCGCAAACTCAACCACCGCCACCCGCTGACCACCAAACACCGTCTCACCAATCACCTCATAACGGTACTCATTCCGGCTCTCGGCAAAAAATGGCATTCTGGTCCTCAGGGCAAAAACACCCTTACGCCTCAACTCGGAACACACCTGTACCGCACCCCTGCCCCTCACCTCCTTACCATTCACACTCACCCGCAAAAACTCAAACCGCTGCGACTCAAACCTTCCTGCCCATACCCGGCGCACACAACCCAGTTCCCGACTCCGGCTATTCTTCAAATCACGCTCCACATAGCGCAACTCTGCCTGATAAACCACCCCGCGCAAAACCTCACTCCGCTCCTCATCCCGTCGGAACACCCGCTCCAGAACCGCTGCCCCGGGCTCACCCGCCCGCACAAAGGAAAAAACCAGCCATGATAGAACCAGCAACCTAACCACTGGAAAATTATTTAATTATTTACCCCACTGTCAAAAAATACTACCCCACCATCACAATAACTATCAAATTGACTACAACTTCTGCAACCAATATCCAGAACCCTCACCCCGCTATCCCGGGGACTACCCCGGGGATAACCCCCCGCCATCCCCCCTCAAAAAGACAAAAACCGACAATTTTCAGGGCAATTATATGATTTACTTATACTTAAACCAAACCACCCCCAAGTGCGCCAATCATTTATTGAGCGATGCGGCGTTATTTTTCTCCTTTTTCTGGCTCTAACCTATCAGACAGAAAAAAGTGACCGTTCCTTGCGGCGGGAACGGCAACAAGAAAATCTGCCGCAGAAAGGAGGTGTTGTTATGAGTAACGCAATCAATCGGCTGGCGAAGTGGACGGCGAAGACCAATCCGGAACGGGTGAAGTCGGTGCTGGACGAGCTGCGACCGACAATGCTCGCTAATGCCCAGGCGGTCTTTCCGCAACTGGTGGATATGGAGAACCAGACCCGGCAGGTGCTGGATGGTGAGGGGATCTCGGTGATTCAGTACCCTTATTATCTCTGCTTTGCCCGGGAGTTGTGGAACCTGCAGCGCCGGGGCTTTTCCGGTGACTCGCTCGCCCGCGAGGTGGATATCCTGATTGCCAAATGGACCGGTCGGGGACTGTCTCCTGCGGTTCTGGGAGCAATTCGGCGTCAGGTGTTCACGATTGCGCCGGTAGGTCCGTAAACAGGTGGGCGGGTGACCCAACCCGGGTCACCCGTCCAGTTTGTATTGACAGTTGTGTCTGCCGGGTCTATCTTTTCTTATGGTAATGAAGCACCCGAAACTTTTTATTGCCGGTAAATGGTGTGAGACCGAGCGGTCAATGCCGGTGGTCAACCCTTATGACAATTCGCTTATTGCCGAGGTGCCGATAGCCGGTGCCAGGGAGACCGGTCGGGCGATTGATAGCGCTCGCACCGGTGCCGAGATTATGCGGGCAATGCCCGCTCATAGCCGCGCCCGCATCCTGGCGCGCACCGCCGAGTTGATTGAAAAGCACATAGACGATTTTACCGGGTTAATCATCGCTGAGGCAGGTAAACCCCGGAAGTATGCCCGGATTGAGGTAACAAGGGCGATTGAGACGGTGCGGTTGTCCTCTGAGGAGGCAAAGCGGATCGCCGGTGAGACCGTGCCGATGGATGCGGCACCCGGTTCTGAGAAAAGGCGCGGGTTTTATATTCGGGTACCGGTGGGCGTCATCGCGGCAATTACACCTTTTAACTTTCCATTAAATCTGGTTGTCCATAAGGTCGCACCGGCAATCGCTGCTGGTAATGCGGTGATTTTAAAACCGGCAAGCAAAACCCCGCTTACCGCCCTTTACCTTGCTGAGATTTTGCTTGACGCCGGCCTGCCCCCTGAGGCGCTCAATGTGCTTATCGGTCCGGGTAATACCGTTGGCACCGCCCTGGTCAGGAGCCGTGACGTCGGAATGGTCACATTTACCGGTAGCGCCGGGGTGGGCGAGCTGCTCGGTCGCGATTGTGGTATCAAGAAACTAACCCTGGAACTGGGCTCCAATTCCGGGGCGATAGTTGATGAGACCGCCAATCTGGATAAGGCGCTGGAACGCTGTCTTATCGGCGCCTTTGCCTATTCCGGTCAGGTGTGCAATCACACCCAGCGGTTGATCGTTCAAAAGGATATCGCCAGCGATTTTATCAACCGGTTTCTTCTCGCCACCAGCCGTCTGGTCCTCGGCGACCCGCAACAGGCTGAAACCGATATCGGACCGCTGATTGATGCCACCGCCCAGAAAAAAGCCCAAGAGTTTGTTGATGATGCCCGGGCAGGTGGTGCGGAACTGCTTTGCGGTGGCAGGGCAGAGAAAACAATCTTTTTGCCCACCGTGCTCAGCCAGGTGCGTCCGGAGATGGCGGTTGTCTGTGAGGAGACATTTGCCCCGATTGTTAGCGTGGAGACCTTTGGCGACTTTTCTGAGGCGATTGACCGGTTTAACCGGGGCGCACGTTCGGGCAGATACCGCTACGGAATCAGCGCCGGGGTCTTTACCCGGGACATCAACCGCGCCTGGCGGGCAATTGAGGAACTTGACGTCGCCAATGTGTATATTAACGACTCGGCAACATTCCGTGTTGACCTTCAACCCTATGGCGGGGTAAAGGAGTCAGGCATCGGCAGGGAGGGTCCCCGCTTTGCGATTGAAGAGATGACCGAGATTCGGATGGTGTCGTTTAATCTGGATTGATTAACGGAGTAAAATCAGGAGGCGAATCCGGACTTCCCGGCACCTCCTGCCCGAGGGCGAACTCGGCTCTTAATAGCGATTTCTGTCTTCTGGTAACCGAACCAACGCCACTTGGTCTGCACGACCTGAAACTGGCAGTTGCCACGGTGCGCCGGCTAAAAATCCCGCTGGCGGTTCTGAACCGGGATAACATCGGCATTAAGAAACTGAAAACTGGTACAAAAGAGAGTCAATACCATTGCTGATGCGTATCCCTTTTGACCGCAGGATTGCTGGAGTCTATTCGTGCGGCTAACCGCTTGTCAGCAACTTCCCCGGGTATCGTATTGGAGTTATCTCGCCCGGGCAGGACATCACCAACATCATCGGAAAGAAGGGTTAATGAAGAGTCTAACCGGGGTCAGTGGTAAGGGCGGAACCGGTAAGACCGTGCTCACCGCCTGTTTTGCCTCCCTTTACTTCTTCCCCCGGGAGTAAAAAGAGCGTTGATGGAGACCGAAACCGTTTTGGCGATCCACGACTTTGCACGTGTTAAGACGGTTTTAGAGTACAGCGAGAACCGGAAAGGAAAAGAAATTGTCCGGGTATGGGAAAGGATAGGGAAATTTCTGGGCGATAAAAAATACACCGGTCCTTAACCCACCCCGGGTAACTTGCGGTGGTTTCAGGGTCTACCCAGCATCAGATAGGCAATAGCGAGATAGATACCGGTGCCACAGATGTCGGCAAGGGTGGTAATTAAAGGGGTGCTGGCGGTTGCCGGGTCACGCTTCAATTTTGTGAAAATAAACGGCAGGACAATCCCGATCACGCTCCCCATAACCACATTCAACAGCATCGCCAGAACCACCACCGGTGCAATCGCCCACCCGCCGCGCACAAGACCCATAATCGATATCCCCAGTCCCATTGTTAACCCCAGCGCCGTTGCAACCAGAAACTCCCTGCCCAGAAGATAAAGCCAGTCCCGCATCCGCACCGTGCCCAATGCCAGTGCCCGGATAACCAGTGTCGCTGACTGAGAACCGGCGTTACCCGCACTATCAATCAGAACCGGCAGGAACGTCACCAGAACAACATATTTGGCTAACAGTTCAGAAAATCCATTAATAATCCCACCGGTAATAAAATCCATTATCAAAAGCGCCAGCAGCCACACAATCCGGCTCCGGTACATCAGCCGCAACGGGACATCACGCAACTTGGTAATGAATGTCAGGTCAATCTTGCCC
>CAKZPX010000344.1 GCA_937139435.1 uncultured bacterium | reverse complement strand
CATTGCTGTCTTGGTTATTTTCTGGAGCAACCTGCAAAAATTTAAACTGCTTTATCAGGTCATAACCCAGCCTGACTCAATTATTGGAAAAGGGCTTTAACCCGCTGTTAGCCGTTCAGGTTAATAATGGCATTCCGGATCGGGGAAGCAGGCGTTAAGACTTTTATTTGACGTTAGTTATATAAAAATCGGTTACCGAAAAAAGTGTTAAAGCAGTGCAGGAGGGGGATAACCCGGGGTTATCCCCTGGATAGTCCCAGGGATTACCCGGGCGAGAATTTTTGCCCCGGCTTCCTTTCTCACCGACCTGATGTTCCTGGAAACTTCTCTCCATCTGCTGCTAAAGGCGACCCCTCATCCGGCATAACCGGCTTAACCCCTATTTTAGCCGCTGGTTTTGCCCGGGTTTTTCCTGATGATTTATCACCCGTCTTTCCGGTGTAAAAACCGGAACATCGTGCTCAGGGTTTAATGCCCGTCTTTTTTCAAAATCCCTGATGTTGAACATCTCCTTGCCCTGAGCAGAAAGTAAAATTGACAACCAGAGGCTTTTGTCTTATCATTGTCTGTTGGTGTTAAATTAATTTTATTATCAGGAGGTAATTAATGAAACTGAAACCCATCGTGATAATCGCCCTGATTATCACCGCCACATTTGCCTGGCCTGACCTTAACCGTCCGGTTGTCCGCTCAACCGACGGTGAGGAGCACATCGCCGGGCAACTGATTCTGAAACTGCGCCCCGAGCTGCGGGGCAGGGTGAACATCACTACCGGTGACGGTATCGCCCTGTTTGGCATCCCGAACTTAGATGCCCTTAACCGCAAATGGCGGGTGAATGAGATCGCACCGCTCTGGCGCCGTCCCGAGGTTGGCCCGGTCGCCAGAAAATATGGCTGTGACCTGCAATATCTCATCCAGTTTGATGTTGACCAGGATATCACACCGGTTGGTATTGACTACGCCGGACTGCCCGAGGTTGAGTACGTTTCGCCCAACGGTTATATGCGGTTTGACGAAGAACCCAATGACCCCTCCTACACCCGGCAGTGGCACCTGGTCAATATCGGTGCTGCCCGTGCCTGGGGTGTTGCCAAAGGTCATCCCCGGGTGGTTAACTGCGTGCTGGATGATGGTCTGGACCTTTTCCACCCGGACATTGAGCCCAACCTCTGGATCAACACCCCGGAAGATGTGAATGGCAATGGCAGATTTGACACCCTGCCCTATCCAGATGGCGACATTGATGGTATTGACCAGGATATAAACGGCTATGCGGACGATGTTGTTGGCTGGGACTTTGTTTATGGTGACCCGATACCGATGCCTGAGGGCACCGACACCCATGGCACCCATTGCTGGGGGATTATCAACGCGGTAACCAATAACGGTATCGGTGTTGCCGGCACCACCTGGAACAGCAGCGCCGCGCGCAGGCCCGCCTGCGGTGAGAAGAGGCGTCGCGCTAGGGCGTAGACCGCCAGCGTGGACGCTGTGCCCAGCAGGACAGGGAAGATGCGTACCCCCA
>CAKZPX010000343.1 GCA_937139435.1 uncultured bacterium | reverse complement strand
AACCAGAAGTCCATCAAAACCCTCCACCCGCACCCCTTTCATTCCTGCGGTTGCCTGCCGTGCCAGTTCCACCCGCTCCTCCCAGGAAAAAAGCGGTCCCTTCTCCTCACGTCTTGCCACCGCAATAATCACCTCATCAAAAAGCCTTACCGCCCGCTCAATCACATCCATATGACCCAGGGTAATCGGGTCAAAACTTCCAGGATAAACTGCTATCTTCATTTACACCTCCGAAAAAAAGTTACCCTGCTCTCGCCGTATCTTACCTGCTTTACCCTCATCCAGCCACCGGGTGTAACCGGCTCCTCCCCCTCACCATGCTCAATCACCACCCACCCGTCCACCTTTACCAGCCCATACCGCACCACCAGGTTCAACGTTTCTGCGACCAGCCCCTGCTCATACGGCGGGTCAGCAAAAACGATGTCAAACTCGCTCCCTGCCAGCCGGCGCACGACCCGACGGACATCGCCCCTGATTACCTTCACACCCTCAACACCAGCAACGTTCTCGCGTAGATAGCGCAGAACCACCGGACTCATTTCTACAAAAACCGCCTCCCTTGCCCCGCGCGCCATCGCCTCCAGCCCCAGAGCACCGCCACCAGCAAAAAGGTCACAAACCCTTGCATCCAGAACCTCATCACCGAGAATATTAAAAATTGCCTGTCGGGTTATCGACTTTGTCGGACGCAAACCCGAGCGCGGATACATAAGCCTCCTGCCCTTAAGTCTACCGCCAGTAATCCGCACAGGAGCAATATAAAAAACATTATCCCCCTGTCAACTGCGAAGCAGGTACCGGCAACGGTACTACTGCGAAGCAGGTACCGGCAAACAGTACTACCACAGCATGTAAAAGTCAAACATCTGTAAAGCGGAGAATAAAATAGCCGATTAAAGTGCTTGTTCAACCCGGCATTATGACAATGGTCAAGCCAGAGTAAAAACCTTGCAACTAACTGGATAACAAAAGGAAAATAACCCCTCCAACGCCTTTATCTGAGATCGCAGATGTTAAACCTGATATTGAACTTAGTATTAACCGCCGGGTAATCCCCCAGCCTGCCCTTTTTTATCATTTTTTTCAACTGCAGATTTCCTGATAACTATAATTAAATAAATAACTTAAATCGGAAAATTTTGCTTATTACAACCTTATCTGTTAATTCCTATCTCCTGGGGAAAAATTCCCCGGCATGATAAAGCAGAGCCGGCTGGCAGCGGTAAGTTAACCCGCCACCAGCCGGAGAAACACCTGACCTTTTCTAACGAAGCCGAAGCACCCTTTCAGTTACCCCGGCGGTCTTTGTCTCCAGCCGGATAAAGAACACGCCGGGAGTTAACCCTTTCGGCTCCCATACCAGTTGTCCATTACCCGGACCCGCTGTCCCGTTCATAAGTGTCGCCACAACCCTGCCTGCCGGGTCAACCACCATTAACCGCACCGGTTCTGTAGCAGGTAGATGGTAATTAACAATCACACGCTGAGCAAAAGGATTGGGCATCACCGTTAACTTCACACCCCCACCACCACGATAGCCACCATAGCCATCAGTCGTTTTTTCGCCAACACCGATATAGCGGCGGTACCAGGAACGGGCGCTGTCCGCATTGGCAAGCGCCGCTGTCTCGTCGGCGCCGCCCACGAATGCCACCGCCAGCCGACAGGCAGAAAACGGGTTGAGCCGGAACGGTCCTGTCGCAGCAACCACCGCCCAGTTATCTGCCCGCACCGGGTTAATCAGCCCTATCTCACCGGAAAGAAAACGCCATTTCTGGGCGTCACGGAAAGCCGAGTCTGGTAGATAGTATATCAACGGGTCAATGGCACTCAGATGGACAAGCGAATCCGGGTCCAGAACCCGAATCCCTGCCACCGAACCATTACCCGCGCTGTCGGTGACATAAATAAACCGGCGCAGAGTATCAGCCCGACAGATGTCGCCAGCAGAGTCCACAGTAAAATCAGCAAACACCCCCAGATGAAGGTTGTCTACCAGTGATGTGCCATTATTCTGCACGTTAAAAACCGCAACCACAAATCCCCGATAACCATCTCGCCCATCTGCGTAGGAGTTCTGGGTGGTTACCAGAAACCGATGACGGGGGTGATGGCGGTCCGAATACCAGGCACGGAAATGCTCATCACCGTATGCTGGTGGATAGATACTCCGCACACTATCAACAAGGAAAAACTCGGTATCCGGTGGGCTGCTTACCGGACAGGAATAATAACGGTCAACAACATAACCGGTATCGGTACCCAGAGCAAAAGAGGCGTGCCGGAGCAAACTGGCACCGGTTTTAGGATAGGCAAAACCACTGCCCTCACCTCCGGGCGCCAGATAACCAATCGCTCCCACACAGCTCACCGTCAACCGGCAGTCATTGGTATCATGATTAACCAGCACCTGTCCGGGCATGCCAACCAGCAACTCAAAACCGAAGACAGTCGCATAATCAGCGCTATCGCCGTTTACATACAAACTACAGGAAATAACCGTTCCCCTTATTAATCCGGTATCCGCCTTGATGACAAACCGATCAGTAGAGTTAATAACACTCTCCCGCTCAGCAATCAAACCCCAGGTACCGGTGGAATCCAGCACCATCAGCCTGCTATGGAAGGAACGCAACACCC
>CAKZPX010000342.1 GCA_937139435.1 uncultured bacterium | reverse complement strand
ACCGCCCGGGCCATTGATGCTGACGGCTGGTTTCATACCGGTGACCAGGGACGGTTTGATGCTAATGGTAACCTCGTCATCACCGGCAGAATTAAGGAACTGATTGTCAACTCCTATGGCAAAAACATCCCGCCGGTGCCGATTGAACAGGCGCTCAGCAACTCCAAATTTATTGAACAGGCTTTTGTCTACGGTGACCGGCGTCCCTATCTCGTGGCGCTAATTGTGCCGGCACGTCTCACCCTTGAGGACTACGCCCGCACCGAGAAAATCTCCTTTAACAACTTTACCGAACTCCTAAACCATCCGCGCATCCTGGAACTGTTCCGCAACGAGATTGACCACTGCCTCATGCCGTTTGCCTCCTATGAACAGGTGCGCCGGTTTCGGCTCATCCCTGAACCATTCACCGTGGAAAACGGGCTTTTGACCCCGACGCTCAAGGTCCGGCGCAACCAGGTAGCAACGGTGTATAAAGAATTTATTGAAGCAATGTATCAGGAGGAATAAACTGGGCTTTATCTTCATCTTTATCACCGCTTTTGCGGTGCTTCTGCCCGGAGTTAACGCCACGCTGACAAACGTGGACTCCCTCTGCAACCAGGCAGAGTATCTACTGTTTAACCATCATCTTCATCCCGCTTACCTGGACTCTGCCTACCGGCTCCTTGCCTGTGCCCGCCAGCTCAACCCGCGACACGAAAAATGTCTTTATCTCTGGTCAAGAGTCCATACTCAGCAGGGAGAAAACACGCCCAGCAAAAATGAGCGACTGCGCCTTTTTGAACGAGCAAGGGCGATCGCCGAGACGCTTCAGATGCTCAACCCGCACAACCCGCACGGTTATATGTGGTGGGCGGTTGCCCAGGGTAGAATCGGGCAGACGCGCGGTGTCCTCAACTCCCTTTTTATGGTGCCAGATATTAAACGGGCTTTTAACCGGGTTCTGGAACTTGACCCGGAATATCCTGCTGCTTATGATGGACTGGGTGTGGTCTATTATGAACTACCCGGTTGGGCTGGTGGCGACCTGAAAAAGGCGGAGTATCTTCTGATTCAGGGTTTGAAATATGACCCGAACTACACCGTTATCCGGCTTGACCTTGCCCGGGTATATCTCAAACAGGGCAGGCGGGAACACGCAAGGGAGCAGTTAAAACTCCTGCTCAAAACCGCCTGTCCCACCTGTCCGGCTGACTTTTATTTAGAAGACCGTCCCGCTGCCGAGAAACTTTTGCAAGAAATAGAAAGACGAAAATAAACGCCGTGCCTGCCCGGGCGCTATTTCTTCCCTTCCTGATCAAGCTGTTGCCGGATTAAACTGTTATCAACCACCGGTGGTTTTAACCCCGCTGTATCCCTGGTTTTGGCATTAATCTTTTTCAGCGCCTCGTTGATTATCCGCACCCTGGTGCCAGCGCTTACCCGGCGATTAACAATCACCAGATAACGGTCACGCACCCGGCATAACCCACCGTCGCCCTGCAGGTCATCGTAAATTATCCTTATCCCCAGTTCAACACAACGCGCCTCCAGTTCTGCCAGCACCCGCTCCTCAGCGCTCAACTGGTGGCGCCTGCCCCCCGCTTTTTTCCCCTCTATACCTTCCTGTTCCTTCACAGCCATCCTTTCTCCCTGTACCAGTTCAGGGTCTCCTTTACCCCCTGTTTCAAGTCATAATCCGGAGAAAAACCCAGCTCCTTCCCGACCCGCTCATCAAAACAAACCCAGTTTTCCTGACACAACTCCCGAACCTTATCAGGATTAAAAATTGTTCCCTCCCTTGCCAGCCAGTTATTCGCCCGGGCAGCAAGAGACACAAAAAATTTCGGCACCCGCAAGCATACCACCCGGCGCCCGGTTACCTCCTGCCAGACCTGTGCCAGCATTGGATAACTGTAACAGCCACCATCGGTAATAGAATAACAGGCACCAGATACCACCGGCTTTGTGCCAGCAAGCACCGCCGCCTTTACCGCATCCCGTACGTACACCAGAGAAAATGTCCCGCCCAGCACCGGCACAAAACCCTGCTGAAACATCCGCCAGAGTAAAAGCCCATCCCGGTCTCGTGGACCATAAACCGCTGGAAAACGAAGAATCACCACCTCCATCTTCTCCTTTAACTCCATAAGCGCCCGCTCTGCGGCCAGTTTTGCCCGACCGTAATCACTCACCGGCTCGGGTTCCCGCTCACCAGAAACCACCGCACCCCGGGGCATCGGACCAACCGCTGCCAGCGAGGAAAAAAGCACCATCCGTCTTACCCCGGCCCTGACTCCTGCCTCAGCCAGTCGTCTTGTCCCCTCATAATTCACCCGCAAAAAATCCCTGCCCTGTTTTGTCCGCACCACCGCGGCACTGTGAAACACCACCTCCACACCCTCAACCGCTGCTCGAAGCGACCCCTCATCCTCCAGGTCGGCAAAACACAACTCCAGCGGCAAACCTGCCAGCCACTGCCGATTGCTTGTCCGGCGCACCATCGCCCGCACCGCATAGCCATCACCAGCCAGCCGTTCACAGAGATGGGAACCGATAAAACCATTCGCCCCGGTAACAAGAACCTTCATTCACAATCCGGGCAGAATCACTTTAATAAAATAGTCCCTTGCCCTTAACGCTGCGGAGCGGGGTCTGGTCTCCAGCACCAGCAGCGCCCGGGTTGTCAGAAGCAGACGAAAATAGGTCAAAAGTTCATTGCTTCCCGCACCCAGCGGCAGATGCTCATCCCGGACACCGTGATTGTCATGAAGATGGGAATGGTAGATATAGCGCCGAAAGCGCCGAAAGAAATTCAGCTCCTCCTGATGGCGCTCCTCGGGCAGAAGGGCGATATGCCCGATATCAAAACACAAACCCAGACTCTCACCCAGCACCCGGGGCAGAACCACCTTTGCTGGCTGAAACCGGAACCCGCCCACATTCTCCACACACAACCTTGCCCGACCCCGGGCAAAATCCTTTAACTCAGAAAGCGCAGAGAAAAGCGCCTCCTCATAGTAACGGGGAAACTCCTCATGGGTGTAACGGTTACCACCACTACCCATCCCGTAATGCATATCAAACCCCAGATGCATAATCACATTCTCGGCACCGATAGACTCTGCCCGGTTCAATGTTTCCTTCAACTCTGCCACCGCACACCGCCGCACCCGCTCACTCGGAATGAAAAACGATGGACCTTCCAGCGCGTGAATTGCCAGACGCAAACCGACCCTTGCTGCCCTTCTCCTTATCCGGCACCGCTCTCCTACCCGGCGCAGCTGCTCGGCAAAACGGATATTCCCCAGATTAATCTCCAGTGCCCCGAAACCGTGGGTACTGGCAAAATCAATCGCCTCAATTATCTCCGGAAAATCAAACAGAACCTGCAGACCGAGCCGGTGCCTTAGCCTCTCATCTTCGGGCACGACCGATTATATAACAAAAACCCGCCTCGTCAATAGGTTAGCTGTCATCACCCTGAACCGCCGGTTAACCGATAACACCATTCCCGAAAAAATCCCGAACAAAAAACCGGCAACCCTGTTGACAAAAATACACCATTTCACCAGCCAGAGAAAAGCCACTTTTCCGGTCAAAACCAATCTGGACTGAAATGCCCCCGCCATCTACCGGACTACCCCCGGGACTACCCGGTCACCATCCCGTCGCGCCGGAAATCCATTCGGAAACAACCCGGTAACTGTATGTGAACCTGTCGCTTAATCAAGCACGCCGGAAAAATTGCCATCCGGCACCGTTAATTTCCCCTGCCAAATGGCTCTAAATGATTAAAAAACAGAACCTTCTCCGCTCCTGTAACCGAGATCAACAGCCTCTCAATCCCTCAACCTTTCCCTGCCCGGTTAAACAAACCCATCATCTATCGGTAACGGTCGGTTGACTGGACAAAAACCCGGATTACACTTAAACAGATATGGATAGATTGTGCCTGTTACTTATCATTGTGTCTGGTTTGGTCCTACTGCCGATGTTAAACGCCTCACCGGTGGCAGAAGAAATTCCTCCCTCCATCACCGACACCATCATCATCCCGGAATGGCTTTTCTGCGGACCGTTTTCTACTGGTGTGCGGGAAGGCATCACCGAGGTAATTGACGACATCACCACCTTAAGACCGGTACCGGGCGAATCTCTACCCAGCACCCTTGCTCCAGGTGGTTTTGTCCACTGGCACCGGTTAAAATCCGACTCCCTGGGCTGGCTTGAAACCGATTACGATTCTATCCCCTGGGACTCAATCATTGACTACTACGGTATCGCCGGAGTGATGGCAACCGGCTACGCTTATGCTGAGTTTTACTGTCCGGAGAGGTCCCGGGCACTGGTGGTGGCAACCCGGCTCGGTAGTTTCTCACTTAACGGTAATGGGTATCCGGGCGACATCTATGGCAATGGCTGGTTCAAAACACCGGTAGTACTGGACTCGGGCATTAACCGGGTCGTTCTGCGCCTATCCGGCTACGCTGACCAGAGGGTGCGTTTTCTTATTATTCCGGTGACAGGACCTTTTCTCATTGTTACCGGCGACATAACCGCACCGGACCTGATCGCCGACTCGGCAATTACCACCTGGCTCGGTCTCCCCCTCCTCAACACCACCACCGCCCGCCTGGACAGCATCACACTGCAACTGACCATTGACACATTTCTCATTGCCGAAACCACGATTAACAACCTTCCGCCGCTCGGAGTAAAAAAGCCTGGCCTGACGGTAAAACTGCCTGCCCTGCCCCCGGACTCCAGCCCGGTGCCGGTGGTTATCACCAGCCGGTGGCAGGACTGGATCGTTATTGACACCTTCTGGCTTCGTTCCCGGCTGCCCGGTCAGGCGCACAAAAACACCTTTATCTCGGAGATTGACTCCTCCTGTCAGTATTACGCCATCCTCTATCCCCGGGACGACAACCCCGGGCAAAGGTATAGCCTGATCCTCGCCCTGCACGGTGCTGGTGTTGAGGCGGCAGGTCTTGCCGAATGCTTTAAACCCAAGGACTGGGCGTTTGTTGTCTGCCCGACCAACCGGCGCCCTTATGGCTTTGACTGGCAGGACTGGGGCAGACTGGATGCGCTGGAGGTGCTCAGGGTCTGCCAGAAAGAGTTACCGATTGACCCGGATCGGGTGGTGCTCACCGGACATTCTATGGGTGGTCACGGCACCTGGCACATCGGTCTTACCCATCCTGACATTTTTGCTGCGATCGCGCCGGCTGCGGGCTGGCCATTCTTAAACATCTATGTCCCGACATTTTTGCAAAAGAGCAACATCTTTGCCGCTCCTGCGAAACTTGCCATCCGGGACATGGCGCTCCGCCCGGACAACGCACCGGCACTTCTGGAGAACGCCTTAAACCTGCCGGCATTCATCCTCCACGGCGGCGATGATGACAATGTCCCGACACTGCACGGTAGAAACTTTGCGCTCTGGCTCCACTCCTTAAAATACCGGTATCACTACAAGGAGGTGGTAGGAAAAAAACACTGGTGGAACTACGATGACGGCACTGTGTGTGTTGATGACCCGGACCTGATGGAATTTCTCAAAAACAGCCGCCGGGAACCTGGTCCAAAACACATCCGTTTTCGCACCGCTGATGTCGGACAGTCCAGCACCTGCTACTGGATAAAGATTGACCGGGTGGCAAATGTGGGAAATGACGCCTTTGTTGAAGCGCGGGCTGATGACTCAACTGTTAAAATCATTACCGACAACATCACCCAGTTAACCCTTTACTTTGACCAGCGCTTATTCTTTCCTGGCAGCATCCGGCTGGAGATAGACCGTAGCACAGTAATAGAAAACCTCTTTCTGCCCCGCATCTTAACCGTGCATAAGACCGGTAGTGGCTGGCGTCCGGGCCGGGCAAAATCACTAACACCCTGCAAAACCGGAAATGTTTATGGACCGGCAAAACAGGTATTAATGCGACCGTTTGCCATTATCTATGGCACAAAAAATACAGAACTCGCTCAACACCTCTGCCATGCTGCAGTTCAGGAAGCGATGCGCTGGTGGCTTATTGGTAATGGCACCACCGAAGTCCTACCGGACACCGCGCCCATACCTTTAAATCGCAACCTCGTCATCCTGGGCAATGCCGACCAGAACCACCTTACCGCCCGCATCGCCCATGACCTGCCGGTAAAAATAAAATCCGGTGTGCTCCACTTCCCATCTTTCTTCAAAACACCACTCCTCAGCGAAGAAAGCCTGGCGGTTATCCTCACCTATCCCAACCCACTCAACCCGGAGCGTCTCCTTCTCCTGCGTATGGGCACTGACCCGAACGCAACCCGCCTCGCACTTTTCTGGAACATCATCGGCTCCGGCACCGCAATCCCGGACTTTATGGTGTTTGACTGCCGGGTGCGGCGCTACGGCTGGACCGGTGTCCGTGCTGCTGGATTCTTTGACCCTGACTGGCGATTTGACCCGGCAACCTCGGTTATCAGTCGATAAAACCAATGCGCACCATTACCATCACCGCTCCCGCAAAAGTCAACCTCGGACTCTGGGTCGGCAAAATCCGCCCTGACGGCTATCACAATATCGTTACCACGATGGTGCCGCTGGAATTGGGTGATACCGTTACAATCAGCCCGGCGCACCGGGGCATCAGGTTAAAGACCACCGGTATCCCGCTGCACCTGCCACCGGAAAAAAACCTTGCCTACCGGGCAGCAAAACTCTTTTTCTCTGCCACCGGAATTAAATCTGGCTGTAGGATAAAAATCAGCAAAAAAATCCCTCCCGGTGCTGGACTGGGCGGTGGCTCGTCTGACGCGGCTGCGGTCTTGAAGGGTCTCAATCAACTCTGGCACACCCCCTTCTCCATTAATCTCCTTAAAAAACTGGCATTACAACTGGGCAGTGATGTCCCGTTTTTTATTAAACCCCAACCGGGTGTTGCCCGGGGAAAAGGAGAAAAAATCCGTCCGATAAAAATCCCCCGGTTCAACATCATCCTCCTCGTCCCCGATTTTGGCATCGCCACACCCTGGGCTTACCACCAAATTGACCGCCAGCGACGAAAATTGACAGCCTGCCCCATCTCCCCTAAAATATTGGGCTTAAAATTACGAAGGAAAGAACTGGCAGGGGTGGCAGACCAGTTGCATAACAGTTTTGAACCGGTGGTATTCCGCCGGTATCCGCAACTGGAAAGGGCAAAGCGACTGCTCCTTACCTGTGGTGCCTATGCTGCCAGCCTGTCCGGTTCCGGCAGTACGGTCTATGGCTTGTTTACCAGGCAGGACCCGATGGCCGTGTATGAACTGGAGAAGTCAAAACCTGCGGGCTTTTCCTTGTTTTCCACCCGGTCAAGACCGTCTGCCTGATTAAGATTTTAATTGGGGCGTTGTCTAACTGGCAGGACACAGGACTTTGGATCCTGTCGTGAAGGTTCGAGTCCTTCCGCCCCAGCAGGTTGGATGTTTAAATGGTGCTCCGTTGCGGGAGGAAAGGATGGAAAAGGAATTGAAACTGTTCGCTGGTCGGGCAAATAAACCACTCGCTGAGAAGATCGCCCGGCATCTGGAACTGCCCCTCGCTGATGTGGAGATAACTAACTTTGCTGATGGTGAAATCCGCATCAACATCAAGGAGAATGTCCGGGGCAAGGATGTGTTCGTGATTCAGCCCACACCACCGCCCGCAGAAAACATCCTGGAACTACTCCTGTTGATTGATGCCCTGAAACGCTCCTCGTCCCGAAGGATAACTGCGGTTATTCCTTATTACGGTTATGCCCGACAGGACCGCAAGGACAAACCCCGGGTGCCGCTCTCGGCAAAACTGATTGCCAACCTTTTGACCCGCGCCGGCATAGACCGGGTGTTAACCATGGACCTACATGCTGACCAGATTCAGGGCTACTTTGACATCCCGGTAGACCATCTCTTCTCCACCCCGGTGCTGGTCCAGTACTTCTCCCGCAGCAGGGAGAACATGGTCGTGGTGGCACCGGACACCGGTCGGGCAAATCGTGCCCGGGGGTTTGCCGAGCGCCTGGCCCCCAAAATACCCATCGCCATCATTGACAAGCGCCGCACCGCTCCTAACCAGAGTGAGGCGCTGCGGGTTATCGGTGATGTCTCTGGGCTGGACGCACTGATCTTTGACGATATGATTGACACCGGTGGCACCATCCTCCAGGCCACCGAGGCGGTGCTTGCTGCGGGCGCCCGCAGTGTCCGTGCCACCGCTACCCACGGCATATTCTCCCGGGATGCGATAAACCTGCTGGGAGATTCCCAAATCAGTGAAGTGGTAATTACTGATACGATCAACCTGCCCCGGGAAAAGATGCATCCAAAAATAAAAATCCTCTCGGTGTCAGCGCTCCTTGCCGAGGCGATCCTGCGCATCCACCGCGAGGAATCGGTGAGTTCACTATTTATCTAAAAGGAGAAATATGGCACAGATTAAAGCAAC
>CAKZPX010000341.1 GCA_937139435.1 uncultured bacterium | reverse complement strand
GCCAGTTCCTTGCTGCGCGACCGGTGCCACCATAAACGATGAGTTCTTCGGGTTTTTCTGCCACCTCCGGGTCAAGGTTGTTCATTAACATCCGCATTGCCGCCTCTTGATGCCACCCTTTACAGAATAGTCGGGAACCACGGGGCGCATGGACCGGTTGATACTGACAATTACTCATAATTAATCACCTCGGTTTGTATCTCTACAGGTTGAAACCCGTATTTAATGATAAGCGCTAAGTTACTGGCTGTCAACCAGGGTTGACTCCCAGATGCCAGCCCAGCTCCAGCGCCTGTTGATTGATTTTCAGAAATTGTTCAGGCACGCGGCGGGCAACCGCTTGCTTTAAGGAATCCAGCTTAATCAGACCGGTAATTTTTGCCACCGCACCGACGGTGACTATATTGGTGAATAATTCCCGTCCCAGTTCCCGGCGAGCAGTTTCGGTGAGGGGGAGACAGATGGTCTGGGCGTGTGGGCACTCCCGTACATAAAAGCTGTCAATGACCGCCACTCCCCGGACCTTCAGGTCGTTCAGATATGTATCCACCGCTTTCTGACTGAGACAGATAAGGAGGTCAAGTTTCCGGCATTTGGGAAAGAGAATCGGCTGATCTGAGATGATTACATCGGCGCGTGAGGCGCCACCTCTTGCCTCCGGACCATAACTCTGAGTCTGCACCACCTGCCAACCCTCATACACACCTGCTGCTTCAGCAAGCACAACGCTGGCCAGTATAACACCCTGACCACCGGTTCCAGCAATTCGGATTTCAATCTTTTGCATTTATTTTTCCTTTGCCCGGTTACGGAGTTCCTGATACAACTGCGAGTAAGGTGGAACCTCTTCCTGGTCATGCAGGACGCCTATAACGAAGCGGTCTTTTACGCTCCACGGGTTCGCAACCTTTTCCACATCAACCGAGCGTGTCTTGAGCCATTCCAGCATCTTAACCGCATCTCCCAGTCCCTGATAACGGCCATAAAATGTCGGACACTGGCTGATTACTTCAACCACGCTGAAACCATTTTTCTGGAGTGCCAGCTGGATCATCTTTTTTAGATGGGCGACATGGAATGTGGTGCTTCGGGCAACAAACATTGCTCCGGCTGCCCGGGCGATAAAGCAGACATTAAAACTGCGTTCCACATTGCCAAATGGTGCGGTGGCGGCACGTTCCTGGGTCGGGGTGGTAGGAGAGTACTGACCACCGGTCATGCCATAGGTGAAGTTATTAACTACAATCACAGTTAAATCCAGATTGCGACGGGCTGAGTGAATAAAGTGATTACCGCCAATTGCCATAATGTCGCCATCGCCGCCAATTACAACAACCTTCATATCCGGGCGGGCAAGTTTTATTCCGGTGGCAGCAGGTAATGCCCGACCGTGCAGGGTGTGAAAGGTATCACAGTCAAGGTACCCGGTAACCCGGGATGAACAGCCGATGCCAGAGACAACGCAGAGTTCATCCTGTTTTATCCCCAGGTCAAGAAAAACACGCACCATTGTCGCCATGGTTGTACCGATGCCACAGCCCGGACAGAGGATATGGGGGAAGCGCTCATCCACACGAAAGAAATCAAGAAACGGGTCATTTTTTAATTCTCTCATAGTGCGTCAATAATCTCCTCGGGGGTAAGCATTTCACCGTCGTAGCGCTGAACCGAAACTACCGAAACATTAAGACTGACGGTTCGCTCCACTTCCCGGTACAGCTGTCCCTGATTCATCTCCGGGACAATTACCCTTCGGGCGCTGCGTAAAAGCGCCATTAGTCGCTGCACAGGAAATGGCCATACCATCCGTAGGCGGACAATCCCAACCCGGCGCCCGGTTTGAGCTTCAAACTGTGCCTTGGCTGCCATTGCCGAACGTCCGGCAGTACCGTAAGAGACAATTACCGTCTCCGAACCCAGGTCAAGGTAGTCCATATCCCAGAGCCAGGAGCGGTTGTCTTCTATTTTCCGGCGCAGGCGGTCAAGGTTCCATTTGATAATTTCCGGTTCATCTGTTGGGAAGCCGTCCTTGCGGTGGGTGAGACCGGTCAGGTGAATCCGATAGCCTTCACCAAAACTGGCGATACAGGCATCGTAATTGTTTTGGTCGTCGTAATGATAGTAATTTTCACGCGGTGGTTTCGGTTTATCAGGATGCCAGACGTTTACCTTTTCCGGGAGTTCCACTACCTCACGCATATGACCGACTATTTCGTCCATCAGGATAATTACCGGTAGGCGCAGACGTTCCGAGATATTTACCGCAGTTACTGTTAGGTCAAAACATTCACGCACACTCCAGGGACAAACGGCAACGATGGGGTGGTCACCATGAGTTCCATACCTTGCCTGCATTACATCTGCCTGGGATGTGCGTGTGGGGGTGCCGGTTGCCGGTCCTCCCCGCATCACATTAACAATAATACAGGGTAGTTCTGCCATCACTGAATAACCAATACCTTCCTGCATTAACGAGAATCCCGGTCCCGAGGTCGCGGTCATCGCCTTCAAACCAGCAGCGGTTGCACCATTCATGCAGCATATTGAGCCGATCTCATCTTCCATCTGAATAAACACGCGCCCCGGAAGCTCCCGAAAGCGGTGGGCTATCCGTTCCATGATCTCCGTGGCCGGGGTGATGGGATAGGCGGCCACCACATCCGGATTGATCTGCTTCATGGCGTAGGCCATAGCCTCGTTGCCAGTTTGGGCAGCGATCCTCTTTCTCTGGACGTTTCCCATCACCTCACCTCCTCCTCCATGGTGATGGCCTTGACCTTCTTCTTGCCCGGGCACTCGTGAGCGCAGATGCCGCACCCCTTGCAATGGTCCAGATCGAACCCGACCACCTGTCCGTCCTTCAGGACCACGGCCGAATCCGGACAATAGATCCAGCAGAACAGGCATTGGATGCAATTATCGGGATGGTAAACTGGTTTGAAGCTGCGCCAGTCCCCGGTTTTGAATTCCGCGGCGGTGCCACCCTTTTCGATATAGCCACCCAAACACAGTTCCCTATAATTCTTAAGTTGACTCATGACGCCTTCACCTCCCTGGCCGCGCGGCGCATGGATTCGATGTTGCCTTCTATCACCTCGGGCCGATGGGCGAATTTCTTGGCCAGCTTCTGTCTGGTGTCCTCTACCATAGCCTCGAAATCCAAGGCCCCAGTCACCTTGACCAAGGCCCCCAGCATCGGGGTATTGGGTATCCGCTTACCGATGGTCTCCTCGGATATCCTTGAGGCATCGACCGTGCATACCCGGCCGCCGAAGCCGGTCTGCCTCTTTACTTCATCCGGCGAAAAACTGGTATTCACCAAAAGCGTCCCCTCGGATTTGAGGCCGGCGGTAACCTTGACCGTGGCCATCAGAGTAGGATCCAGTACCACCACCACATCCGGGGATTTGATGGAACAGTGCATCAGTATTCGATTATCGTCGATGCGGTTGAAGGACTGCACCGGAGCCCCCATCCTTTCCGGGCCATATTCGGGAAAGGCCTGAACGCTCTTGCCAGCCGAAAGGGCGGCATCGGCCAGGAGCAGGGCCACGGTCTTCGCGCCCTGGCCTCCTCGTCCGTGCCATCTTATTTCAAGCATTGTATATCTATATCTCCTCTAAGGGGTTGCAAAAAATTAAGCTTTATTATAAAACAAAAAAAAGCAGAAGTCAATGGCACTCATATCAGGCGAACAGACCCGATTTCTTTTCGATCTCCATATCCAAATCCTCCAGGATGCGTTTCTGCTCGTCTATCCTCCGGCTGAGCTCCGATGATTTCCTGACCTTGTCTTCGTATAGATCGGAAGAGCGTCG
>CAKZPX010000340.1 GCA_937139435.1 uncultured bacterium | reverse complement strand
ATCCGCTTGATGTTAATCACTCTTTCAATAAACTCGGATTCCCGGGCAATGGTTTCCTGGGTTACCTCGCCAGAACTTAAACTGTCAATCAAAACTCCAGCCCTCCTTGCCGTGCTCCTTCTGCAACTGCCTTCACCCGACCATGATAACGGTAGCCGGCACGGTCAAAGACTACCTTTTTTATCCCCAGCTCTTTTGCCTTGCTGGCAATCAACTTTCCCACTTCAAACGCCATCTCGGTCGGTTTTACCTTCCTGTCCCGCAGCTCGGGCGTTAAACTGGAAACACCGGTAATTACCTTGTCAGTTGTATCATCAATCAACTGGGCATAGATATACTGGTTGCTCCTTTTAACGCACAAACGCGGACGCTCCGGTGTCCCGGAAATCCGACGGCGAATACTCAAATGTCTGCGTAATAGACGATCACGAATCATAGCCTAAAATCCTATTCATATTTCTTTCTCTGTCAAGAAATCCAGTACATTACTCCAGCGCATCGGCAAGGATACGGAAAATCAGTTCATCGTAAGATATTCCCGCATGTGCTGCCTGCCGGGGAAGGTCAGAGAGATCGGTTAAACCGGGAAGAGTGTTCACCTCCAGAAAATAGGGCTGACGACCATCTTTAACAATCAGGTCGATCCGTGAAAAACCCTTGCACCCGAATCCACGATGGACCTTCCATGCCAGTTCCTTTATCCTTGTCTCAACCCGGCTACCAACCCGGGCAGGAACAATAAACTCTGTTTCACCCCGAATATACTTCGCCTCATAGTTATAAAACGGTTGCGCCCGTGGCACCAGTTCCAGTATCGGCAACACCTGCTCACCAACAATGCCTACCGTCGCGATCATGCCGTCAATGAACGGTTCAATAAGCATATCCCCGAACCCGCGCCAGACTCGTTCACACCGGTCAATGGCACCGCGTTTGCCCTCAAGAAGTTCTATGCCCACACTTGACCCTTCACAGCGTGGTTTCGCAATCATCGGGTAACCGAACCGCCGCTCTGCCTCGGCCAGTCCTTCGGCAACGTCATCGTCCCTGCCAATGCTAATAAAATCCGGCGTCGGTATCCCCATCTGTTTGAGCAACATCTTGGTAAAAACCTTATCAATGGCAATCGCTGATGCGGTCACACCTGAACCGGTATAAGGGATTCCCATCAGTTCCAGAAATCCCTGCATTGTGCCATCTTCTCCCGGACGCCCGTGGAGGATAATAAAAGCCATATCTATCTTTGCCTGACGAATCTGGTCAACAAAACTGCGATTAATATCAATTCCGACCGCCTGATAACCCTGGCGTTTAAGCGACTCCAGCACCTTCTGTCCGGAAAGCAAAGAAATCTCCCTTTCACTGGACCAACCACCCATCAAAACGCCGATTCTGCGCTTGCGCAAGCGACGGACGATGTCACTCCTGCTCATCCTGCCTACTGCTTACAGAAATAAACTCACCCATTTACTTTTTTATCTCGTCCCACTTCCCGGTGCGCAAATATTCTTCTATTGACTGTGCTGCTACCCTTCCCGCACCCATTGCCAGAATCACGGTCGCCGCCCCGGTGACAATATCACCGCCGGCAAAAACACCCTTTTTTGTTGTCCTGCCGGTCATGGGGTCAATAACAATTGTCCCCCATCTGGTTGTTTCCAGTCCCGGGGTGGTCTGAGGAATAAGCGGATTAGGGCTGTTACCAATCGCTACCACCACCGTATCAACAGGAATCCGGAATTCACTACCGGGAATGGGCACCGGTCGGCGTCTGCCCGAAGCATCCGGCTCGCCCAGCTCCATTCGGATGCACTCCACCTCCTGGACCCAGCCATCATCTTTGACGATATAGCGCACCGGGTTGGTAAGCAACTGAAACTCAACCCCTTCCTCCTCAGCATGATGTATCTCAGCCGCCCGGGCGGGCATCTCATCCCTTGACCGCCGATAAATAAGAATTGACCGTTCCGTACCCAACCTTAATGCGGTCCGTGCCGCATCCATCGCCACATTTCCGCCTCCGATTACCGCAACATGCCTTCCTCGCACGATTGGTGTATCATACCTGGGAAACAGATACGCCTTCATTAAATTGGAACGGGTCAGATACTCATTCGCCGAATATATCCCTAAACTATTTTCACCCGGGATATTCATAAACAGAGGCAGTCCGGCACCGGTCCCAATAAACACCGCATCAAACTCTTCCAGCAAATCGTCCACGGTCTTAAGTTTTCCCACCACATAATTCAAGTTCAGCCGCACACCCATGGAAAGGAGAAAGTTCACCTCACGCTCCACCACCGCCTTGGGCAAACGAAACTCCGGAATTCCATACATCAAGACACCACCCGGCTTGTGCAGTGCCTCAAATATCGTTACATCATGTCCAAGTTTTCGCAAATCACCGGCCACAGTCAGTCCGGCTGGACCCGCTCCAATAACCGCCACCTTTTTCCCGGTTGCGGGTTGAATCTCACACATCACACATTCGGACTGCATCGCCTCCCAGTCAGCGATAAACCGCTCCAGATTGCCAATCGCCACCGGCTCCATCTTCTTGCCCAGGATACAGGCGCCCTCACACTGAATCTCCTGGGGACAAACCCGACCACAAATCGCCGGCAGGACATTGGTGCGCTTCATTATCTTCATCGCCTCCCAGAATGCGCCCTGGGCAATCTGAGCGATAAAACCCGGTATATCAACCTGGACCGGACAGCCGTTTACACAACTGGGTTTTTTACATTGCAAACAGCGCTGTGCCTCACTAATTGCCTCCTCCGGCGTGTAACCATAGGGAACCTCATCAAAATTACGACGCCGTTCCTGAGGTAACTGTTCCTTCATTGGCGTTCGCCTGGGGTTAACTTTTGCCATTATTTCTCCTTCCGGTTAGCGCACCGACAGTTCTCATTACGGCTCTTTAAAAAAATCTCCATCGCCTGTCGTTCTTCTTTCACATAGGTCTTGAGCCGCGCCATCAAAAGGTCAAAATTCACCTTATGCCCATCAAACTCCGGACCATCAACACAGGCGAATTTGGTCTCACCACCCACCTCTACCCGACACACCCCGCACATTCCGGTAGCATCAAGCATAATCGGGTTAAGACTCACGATCGTGGGAATACTGTATTTCTTCGTCAAAAGTGAAACCATCTTCATCATTATCACCGGACCAACAGCAAAACAGCGATCAATCTTCTCACCGCGGTAAATCACCTGTTGCAGCATATCGGTAACCAGACCCTTATTGCCATTGGAGCCGTCATCAGTCGCCACAATCAGTTCATCCGACACCCGCCGCATCTCCTCTTCCATCAATATTAAATCTTTATTACGAAATCCGATAATTGAAATAACTTTGTTTCCTGCCTGTCGTAACGCCCTGGTAACCGGATAAATCTCCGGCGTCCCCACACCACCAGCCACACAGACAACTGTGCCAAACCGCTCAATCTCGGTCGGCTTTCCCAGAGGACCGATTAAATCCATAATCGCGTCACCAGGCTCCAGTGTGCCCAGAAGGGCTGTTGATTTCCCCACCTCCTGAAAAACAATAACCAGAACCCCCTCCTCGGGTCGGGTGTCGGCAACGGTTAAAGGAATTCGCTCACCCTCTTCATTCACCCTCAGAACTACAAACTGTCCCGGCTGGGCACGCCAGGCAATTTCCGGGGCATCCAGTTCAAACCGTTTAATTCCCGTTGCTAACACCTGCTTATTTAATATCTTAACCACACTGCCTCCTTATGAATTTTTCGGGATTTAATAAATAACAAAAATAACACCAGTCAAAATTTTAAAGGCAATTATAACCTAAAATTAATAAAAGTCAATAGTAAAGGAAAGATAAGTTTTATAACTCAAAGATTGACAATAAGTTAAGGACAGTTACAATCTGACGTGCCCAGGAAACGTCCGCACAAATCGCAATTCTCTGTCCGATTACGCAACCTCTGGCTCCCGATTATTGCCGGCTTGATAATAATATTCATTATCTTCCTTCTCGCCCGAACGCTTTCCCGTCCTGCCCGGATAAAACCGGAAACCGTTACCGAGCTGAAAAAGATTGATCTCAACGCCTATACGAGTATGCTGGGCGAAATCCGTATTGACACATCACTTCCGGTTCTTTTCTCTCCGGAATTGTGCCGTCAGTTACTTTCCATTGATACAATGATTGCCAATCGCGAACTGCGCGATGCCATCGCCCGTTTAAACAAAATCTACCACAAAAGAAACACACTGGAAAAGGCGCTCCTGCACGGCTACACTGGATTCTGTTATCATGAACTTGCCCAACCTGCTAATGCGCTAACAGAATTCAAAAAGGGTATCGCCCTGCTGGAAACAGTGCCCGGTCTCACATCGGTCCGAATATTACGCTGGCTGGCGTTTAACACCGGTTATCTTTTTCAGTACTTCTCATATCCAGAAAGCGCCCGCAACTACTATCGCCAGAGTGTAAAGGCACTCGCCATCACCGGACAGTTTTCTCCGGAATTTGCCGGTGCCCTGTTTAATAACCTCGGTGTCGCACTGGAGTTGCTCGGCGATACACTGGAAGCAAAAAACGCCTACCTCCAGGCAGCTGGCTATATTGATACCACCGCTGACACGCCGCAGGTGCGGAAATTAAAAACCAACATCCACCGGTTAGGTAAAAAATACCAACCCTGACCCTGAGCACCAGGAAAGCCCGGAAGAAAAACAAGGGCTAAATAGCGGTCTAAAACCCTATTCAAGGCACAGATAAAGTTAAAGATAACAACCGGACTAAAAGATTAGAAAACCGAGTTAACCGGATACAATAGTTATATCATATTTAAATGGAAAAAAGGATTGAATATTAAATCCGGGACTACTCCGGGGATAACCCCGGGGATAACCCCAGGGATATCACCCCGCCTATCCCTTTCAACAGTTTTCGGTTGATGATTTTTATTATATAACTATTGTTAAATAAACATCTTAACCCGGTCAGCCTGCCGGTTTAAAATACCGGTTAAATAATGTCCTTCGGGTCAATATCAACTTTAACCGTAACATCACCTTTTCTTTCCCAGCCCCCCTTTGCCAGAAGAAGCATAAGGAACCTCCCGGGCATAATGTTGGTGGGCAACCTCATAATCAAATGGGCGGTGGGTTTACGTTTACGGAGTAAAAGTGGACCCATTATCTCCACATTATCAACCCGACTCAGTATCCTCCGAACAACATCAATCACCTCCATTACTCTGTCCCTCTTCCTGCCAGAAAAGGTAAACAAAACCAGTCGCCGATGCGGCGGAAAACCGGTGTCCTTACGCATCCTTAACTCCCAATCGTAAAAACCGGTTACATCAGCGGTAAGGGCACAGTTAATCACCCCATCATCCGGACGATAGGTTTGAATAATTACCTTTGCGCCACAGTTGCGCGCCCGGCACAAAACATCCATAAGTAACCCGAACGCCTTTTCCCGACCCCGGAAATCGGGTAATGCATACTCGGTATCAAAATTGATTATCCCCACCACACCTAAATCATCAGGAAACGGCGCGAATAAGACACTCTTTGTCCCGACCACAACCCTTTTCCCATCGTCCCACAATCCGTATTCCTCTAATTTCCTTTTCACCATATCAACACCAGGGGCACGGTACTGGAAATCAACACCACGACAGTTAGGACAACTGTCCGGTGCTGGCTTTGTTAAACCACAGTAACGACAGCTAAGCGTTCCATCACTCATAAGGACACCGGGCACATCACAGTCCGGACAGCGCAGAACTGTGCCACAGGTCTGGCAGACAACATACCGGCTTACACCCTTGCGATTGATATAGCACAATGCGGTCCTGTTTCTCTCCTTTGCCCGTTTTAATTCCGTCACCAGCCGGGGAGAAAGAACCTCTCCTTTATGCAACCGCATATCAACAACAAACACACCTTCACGCATTGGTCTGGACCAGGGTGGTGTAACAACCTGAAACCTGCCCCTTTTAACATTATACCATGTCTCCATTGCCGGGGTTGCATCAGAAAGAACTACCGGACAGCTGTTTAACCTTGCCCGGGTGATGGCAACATCACGGGCATTGAACCTGGGTTTCCTTTCCTCTTTAAAACCGGAATAATGCTCATTCAGGATAACAACACCGCGCAGGTCTTCAACCGGCGCCCAGACCACCGAACGCACCCCAACCAGGAGTCTGTTTCTTGCCTGTTTAATTAAATACCACAAACGACGCTGGGTAGCCGGTGTCAGGCGGTTATGGTACTCAATCACAACATTTCCAAACCGCTCTTTTAAAAACGGCAACCAGTCTGCCAGTCTCGGCTCCGGCATCATCAAAATTAACGAACCGTAAATGAGTCCGCGCGCCAAAAATTCTTCCACCGTCTTCTGATTCTGATATTCAAAATCCACCCAGACCCCAAATTGTTTCTCCTCCAGCGCACAGACCAATCCGGAAGGCAGCCCGGCTTGCCGGGGCAAAACGGTCTCCTGAACCAGAACCTTTTCTTCCTCTCCGCGCACCAGCAACGCCCTGCTTACCATTCGGGGCAGAACAAACCCCATCACCTCGCCCAGTGCCGAAGCATAATAATCCGCCACCCAGCGAACCAGATTGAGCATTTCTAAAGAAACGACCCTCTTGCCGATTAATCCGGCAACCGATTGAATAGCAGAACAATCCAGCGCTGCTGGACCTTCCCGGTTTATCGCCCACACCACCCCGAGGGTCTGTCGCCCTCGCAATGGCACCCGAACACAGTCACCCGGCTCTAATTCACCTGTCTCTTCCGGTCGGAAACAATAGGTTAAACAATTCAACGGCGTCCGGGGAATAACAACTTCACAGAACATCAGTAGCGGATTTTAAAACGGTAACGGAAGGAATACCTGCCATCCGGTGACCTCTGCGCCAGCAGTTCATTACGCCGGTTTAAATAATACTCAACCTGAAATGCTGGCTCTAAATGCCCGGCGAAACTCTGGGTATAAGATATATAAATATTCCGCCCGATATACTTTCCCACCGTCACCTTGGCGCCGGTGCCGGATAAAATTCCGGTCTCCAGCTCCAGATAATCTAACCTAACAAACTCCCGCACCTTCTTGGCAACCTGGGTCTCGAAATAACCGAGAACCCTTTCGGTCAGCATCCGGTTTAAGAGCTCTTTTTGCTCCATTGCTGATATCTCATCCATCGTCACATTGAGCCCCAGATAACTTATAATCTGAGTCTCGTCCCAGATTGAAGGCTCGGAATAGAATTTAAATGTCGGTTCAGCAAATGTCCCGGTGAGATTCAATATCAACCGCTCCGGAGTATTATTCTTTCCATTCCGAACAATGGGCAACTCCGCAGTGATGTCTAACTGCGGATTAAACGAACTGATGTTGGCGAATACCAGTTTGCCCTCTTTTACCCGCAGGATATGGTCAAGATAATAAACACTCCCCTGCCGGCAGACCAGCTCACCGGTGTAAACCGCCTCTTTCCCCACCTGCCTGACGGTCAGGTCGCCACCCATTTCAATGTCCATATCCCGATTACGCAACCAGATGCCCCGGCTTCCCTGAACCCGGATGTCAAAATCAACACCTTCGTCTCCGCCACCGCTGCCACCAGACTGACCGAAACCCATAACAACCAGCGCCTCTTCTATCTCGGTTGCGCCGGAAATAAACGCCCGGGGCTCACCATCGCGCCAGGAGATATTGATATCACCACCGCCAATCGCATAGACGCCGGGGATTGGCACCGCTGAAACACCGTTGAAATGTGTCCGGAAAAGAATAGAATCCAGTGCCAAACTTTCATCTAAATCAATAATCCCCTCGGCGGTTACCGCGCCTCGTGCACTCCGACCACTCATTTTCTCAAGAAAAATCTTGTCCTCGCGCAGTGTCAAATCTGCCTCTATTCGTTCCACCGTTGTCGCCACTGCCGGCACGGTCATCACCCCCTGACTCACCCGCACCCGACCGGAAAATTTCAGTAGGTCCTCCTGCCACTGCACCCTTCCGGAACCGTAAACCAGACCATCCTTTATCTCCACATAAGGTCGGGTCACCATAAAGAGCGCTATGCCCGGGTCAGCAAGACGCATGTCAAGTTCCACCTCGTTAATCCGTAACCCATCAGCGAGGTTAAAACTAAATTCACCACTGACCGAACTGGTATCATGACGATGGACAAAATCAACCCGCTCCAGAAGTGCCCAGGAACGTCCAGCCATTACCTTACCACTAATTGATTTGAACTCTAATTCCAGTTCGGAAATGCCAAAATCTGTCCCGGCAAATGTCAGAGTCATCGTGTCACTACCGGTAAGGTCAAGGTCAAATACGCCTCTTATCCCGGGTAGAGACAGTTCCGGAAAAACCGCTGCTAAAAACCGCTGCAATTTAGTAAGATCTAAATGCCGGGCGTAAAAATCTAACTCTGGTGTTGCGGAACCAGCGAGTTTGAGGTCTAAACCCGCCTCGCCACCGGCGATCAGCACCTTTAATCCGCTGAGCGTTAACGAATCAGCACCCCAGAATAACTGAGCCGGATTCACCCCCACCACCGTTTCCTCGGGTGTTATCACCACCAGGGTTTTAATTAAACCTTCCCCACCTTCACCGGTCAGGAAAAAATCGCCCATAAGGCTCAATCGCTCTTCACCCCTTTCCAGTCTGATATCAAACTCCGGACCGGTCCAGACGAATTGTGCGGCGTTCCATTCCTGACCAGCAAATTTAACCCCTTCTCCTCCTATCGCCAGCCGACCGGACACATTCCTGAACGGTTCGGGGTGAGAGTTTCCCACCCCGATTAACTCTGCGGACACGATTCCCTCGGTCACCTCAATTTTATTACCCGCACTGAATCCGTTAAAAAACACCGCACCAGAAAACGCCCAGCTGTCCCTCTCCCATATCAGGTTAAAATTACCCATTGCCCGTCCAGAAATTCCAGCATTCAGGAACCTGTCTATTACACCCAGATCAAAATTCTCCATCGCACAGCTTGCCCGCAGTAACCCTTCCCCTGCCACGCCGATAAAGTTAAAATCACCTGCCGGTCCTTTTAAAGTCAATCTCCTCAACTGCACCCTGCCTGACCGATAATTCATCACCGCAAAGATGCTATCTGCCCCCAGTTCCCGCACACTACCCTTAACTATCTCCAGAGAGACCGAATCAACTGGTCGCGTAACCTCTCCTTTTTTGAGAATATCCGCCAGTGACCCAAGGACACCGCCCAGCTGAATTTCTGCGGAAATCCGGAACTCCGGTAATTTCTCCTCTAAACGGCCTACCGCCAGACTTTCCACCCGGGTAAAAGCGGTAAGACGATAATCGTTAATGTTGATCCTCCCTGCAATATAAAAACTTCCGAGAACGGTATCACCACCGGAAAATACAACCTCGGCTAACGAATCATCAACCTGCAAACCTCCGCTTAAACGGGGTAACCGGATATTACGCCATAATAACCCCTCCGCCTCCCAGCCCACATCCACCTGCATCTCCTTCCCCTCTTTCGTTGCCTGACCGGTAACCTCCAGCCTGCCTGGAAGACTCAAAAACTCCTCCATATTAACACTGAGTTCGGACAGCGCAACAGCAACCCCTCCTGTCCTGAACTCAACCGCCAGGTCACCCCGTAACCTTGAACTGCGCGTAACAACTTTAAAACCCGCCACGCGCAAGGAATCAGCAGAAAACGCCACCTGTCCGCCAATATGTCTGACCGCAATGTTTTCCTGAACTAAACGACCGCGCAACGAATCAATCGCTATGTTCAAACCCGCCGGGCTGGAAAAGAGCGAGAGCAGGACACGCGCCGAATCAATGCGGTTAACACCATTTAATACCAGTTGCCCGTCAGTTAATTCCAGACGGCGCACCGTCAAATCAGGAAAACTTGGTTGCAATCTTCTCTCCTGCTGAAGCATTACCTTTCCCCCATTAATAAATACCTGTAAACCCCGAGCCCGAATCTCGGAAAAAACTATTTTTCTCTGCAGTAGCGCCAGGATGTCATAGCGCACCGAAAGTTCGCTCAGGAAAACTGAATCGCCATCAAACACTACCCGAACATCAGTGAGACGGGGCGCGGTCCAGATATCCCCGCCCAGTGCGGAATAGGTAACCTCAGCATTAAGGCTCTTCTTTAAAGAAAATAGTATCCGGTTTAATATGAAACGACCAATTGACTGTCGTAATCCGGCAATGGTTAATAGAAAAACAAAGAATAATAAGATAATATAAAGCCACCAGTAGCGTCTAAAACGCATGCAGTACCCCGATATAAAACCTGCCCCAGTCACCGGCAGGCGCCGACTTTAACCGCTTGCCCCAGTCAACCCTTACCGGTCCAATAGGTGTTCTTATTCTAACCCCGGCACCCGCACCAAACTCAATCCCGCGCAAAAATATGTCCCGCTGTCCGGCAACCTGCCCCAGATCCAGAAAGCCCACTATCCCCACCCAGCGGAACAAATAAGGTCCGCGTAACTCTAAGTTGCCGTTAACCACCACCGGACCATAACGCCCATCGGTCGCGGTGTCCGGACCAAGCGCCCGTTCTGGATAACCACGCAGGTTATTACTCCCGCCCAAAGAGAACTCCTCGTAATACGGAACGATCCGGGAACGTCCGTAAGGAACCGCTCGTCCCGCTGCAGTGCGTAGTGCCAGAGTAAGGATGTTGGCAATCGCCTGGTAATAGCGCAGGTCAACAACAGCACGGAAAAAATCGTTGTTTCCTAAAAATGGACCGCCCGCCAGTTCAATCTGTGGTTGAAAGAATATTCCTGCGCGTGGATCAAGGATGTTATCCCGGGAGTCATAGGTCAAAATTAGAAGAACAGAATTGGTCACACCCCGGCTGGTATCAAGAATAACACCACTTTCTGAAAACGGTCGGTTCTGCTGGTACCAGCGCAGACGATTAAAAATACCTATCCTTAACTGAGGCAACATATCACGCGCCATCCCGGTGAGAATACCGTAGTCCTTCTGGGTAGTGGAATCAAATCGCTCGTAGTAAAAAAATGGGTGGGTCTGAAAATCTACCCGTGCCCAGAAAAAATACGGCACCCGCCAGGTGAGGTCAAAATTTGCCCGGTAATTGCCCGCCAGGTCCGGACCGAAAGAACTACTGGCAATCAACCACTGTCCGCGATTAAGAAAATTGTTGTGTTCCCATTCCACAGAGAAAACCGCCCGACTGGGCGGGGTCTCAAAACCCACACCTAATGCAAACCCCCGCTGTTCCTGTTCAACAACATCAAAACGCACCGCCACACTGGCGGTTTCCGATAATTCGGTGTGCAAGGAGGCGGTAGTTGCTGTGGAATCAATCCTGGAAACATAGAACAGCGCACGCGCGAACAGTTTAGTTGCGTAGAGTCGGCGCTGTGCCCCTTCTAAACGCCGCTGGGAAAAAATCTCTCCCGGTTTGATTTCGGTTGTCCGGACTATTGTTGCGGTGCGCACCCGCCGATTTCCCCTGATCCGCACCGCGCCGATATAACACCTTGGTCCTTCATCAATCACAAACCGGACCCGGGCAAATTTTTCCTCCTGCTCCTCAATACTATCGTGCACCGATACAAATGGGTAACCGGAATTAAGATAGACGCGGCGTAACACCTCCACACCGGAAAGAACCCCGGCTTTGGTCAATGGTGCACCAGTAGCAATCGGTATTTCCCGCATCAGTTTCCCGGTGGAAAACGCCCTGTTTCCCTCAATGGTAATGGCACGCACCCTGGTCCGCTCCCCTTCCTGGATAAAAAAGGTTACCACCGTCTTCCCTTTAACCACCGCGGTACCTTTATCCACCCGGACAGAAAAAAATCCCTGCGAACGATAAAAATCCTCCAGTGTTCTGAGATCCTGATTAAGAATAACCTCGGTTAGTGGTTGATTGGGTCTTGTCTGGACAATACTCAGCAGTGTGCGCGCCGGAAAGGTGCGATTGCCCTGAAACTGTACCCTACCTACCATATTCATTAATGGGTTCTGCCCAAGAATGAAAATTGTCAGAAAGAGATTACTCATCTCGGTCGGGACAGTTTCTGACCTGCCCTGGCTTTGCTGATAATTCGGCGTTTTATCAATTTTTCCAGTTCCACCGCCCAGAAGACAACGGTACTCAAGCCCAGGCTAACGCCCAGTTCTACCGGATTTAGGGCAACTGTGCTAAACACGAGCTGGAGTCCGGGCAGACAAATCACAGCAGCTGTAGCAGAAGGGTAATAAGAAATGTCCACACCATCGCCGGGTTGGTGAAAAAACCCATTTTAAAAACCGAATCCCGAAAGGAACGCAGTGCCAGAGATTGCCACAACTGTGCCATCGTCAATGTGGTAAAAAGCATCGTCCGCCAGGTATGAGAACCCTTTGACCAGCCCCAGAGACCCACCCCTAACGATACCAGCGCCATTAAAAGCCCGGTCCAGATAATGCTTATCGCCATCCCGTGGGCAAAAATACTCTCTTTTAACCGGCGGGGCGGACGACGCATCACATCTCTTTCTGGTGGTTCAACACCCAATGCCAGACCGGGGAGACCATCGGTAACCAGGTTGACCCACAGAATCTGTAAGGCGGTCAGGGGAAAAGGCAAACCAAGAAATGGAGCGATAATCATTGTCCAGATCTCCCCGACGTTGGAGGCAAAGGTGTAACGGATAAATTTGCGAATGTTATCGTATATCGCCCTGCCCTCGCGCACCGCAGCAACGATTGTGGCAAAGTTGTCATCCAGCAGCACCATATCCGCCGCCTCCTTTGCTACATCGGTTCCGGTAACACCCATCGCCACACCAATATCTGCCCGTTTCAGCGCCGGTGCATCGTTCACCCCGTCACCGGTCATCGCCACCACCTCACCCCGCTTCTGCAGCGCGGAAACAATCGCAAGTTTATCTTCTGGTGTCACCCGGGCATAAATCGCAATCCGGTCAACAAGTCCGGTCAGCTCCGCTACCGACAACCGGCTCAATTCCCTGCCGGTAATCAGGCGCTCCTTACCAGCATCGTCGCTACCAATGATACCGATATCCTGCGCGATAAAAAGTGCTGTCAAAGGATGGTCACCGGTAATCATCACCGGTTTAATCCCTGCCTCACGACACATACGCACCGCATCCTTCACCTCCGGACGTGCCGGGTCAATCATCCCGCTCATGCCGACAAACACCAGGTCTTTTTCCAGCGCCTCTTTCGTTCCTGACCCTGCCAGTTCCTCTGCCTTTACCAGCCGGAATCCAATCCCCAGTACTCTGATGCCCTTTCCGCTCAACCGCTCCTGGGCAGAAATAATCCGCTGTCGCCACTCTTCACTTATCGGCTCCACCCGTCCATCAACAAAGACACCGCCCGACAACCCCACCAACACATCTATCGCCCCTTTTGCCCAGAGCACCAATCCGTCCGCTCCGGTTACTTTTTTCAATGTTGCAACCAGCAGCTCCTCGTTTTTCGTCTTCACCTCTGATACCGCAATTTTATGAATTGTACTCATCCGCTTCCTCTCCGAGGAGAATGGCACCTCTGCCACCCTGGGCAACATCCCGCGCAGTCGGTCCGGATCAATACTTAATTCCCGTGCGGTCAAAACCAGAGCAGACTCGGTCGGATCACCCATTACCCGCATCGTCTTTTCTGCGCCGGTATCATCCACCACACAGCAGGCATCGTTACAAAGAGCGCCACCCGCAACCAGTAACGCCAGTCCGGGCGAAAGTTCCGCCGCCAGTTGCTCCCTGCCACCCTTTTTTGCCCTGATTACCTGCAGGTCAAGTTCCTCACCGGCAGCGTCTAAAACTGTTACCATCATCTGATTCTGGGTTAAGGTGCCGGTCTTGTCGGAACAGATTACCGTTACCGAGCCCAGCGTCTCCACCGCATTCAGGCGCCGGATCAGGGCGTTACGCAAAAACATCCGCCGCGCCCCAAGGGTCAGGGCAATTGTCACCACCGCTGGCAAACCCTCGGGCACCGCTGCCACCGCCATCGCCACCGCAATCATAAACATCTGCCGGTAATTCTCACCACTTAATACACCAAGGAAAAATACAATCGCCACGATCACTAAAACCGCTGCTGCCAGTTCCCTTGCCATTCTTTCCAGCCGCTTCTGCAAAGGTGTCGGCTCCCGTTTCGCACTCTGCAGCAGGTCAGCAATCTTACCCAGCTCGGTTCGGACACCGGTCTCGGTAACAACCATCACCCCCCTGCCCGCCACCACCGCCGTGCCCATATAAACCATATTCCGTCGTTCGCTCAAAGGCACATCATCGGCTGTGTTCGTGTTCAGACAAACATCCGCATCCTTATCCACCGGCTCAGACTCACCGGTCAGCGCCGCCTCGGTTACCCGCAGGTTCACCGCCTCTAAAAGCCTGCCATCAGCAGGGACCTTTACCCCGGCATCAAGAAGGACAACATCACCGGGCACAACTTCGGCAGCAGAAATATCCTGCACCGTCCCGCCCCGTCGCACCCGCACCCGGGGCACCGCCATCTGCTTTAAAGCCTGCAACGCCCTTTCTGCCCGAAACTCCTGGAAAAAACCCAGACCGGCATTCAAAACCACAATCGCCATTATCGCCACCGCATCCACCATCTCCCCGAGAAGAAAAGAAACCACGCCCGCTATCAGCAGGACAATCACCATTATTGATGTAAACTGGGAGAAAAGTATTTCTAAAGGACTCCGGGTTGCCCGCTCTGGCAACTCATTTCTACCGGTCGCCTCCAACCGCCGCTGCGCCTCTTCCGGGCTCAGCCCCTGTTCCCCATCCGAACCCAGCCGGGCAACAACCTCCTCCTTTTTCTTCTGATGCCAGTCACTCATGCTCTGCGCTCCGGGTAATTCTGCCTCTATCTGGTGCAACCGGCTTTTTATTTTTCTGTGCCTCCTGCCTTATCCCTTAAACTTTCCAGCACCACTGTCAACGCACTCAGAATTCCGGACGCCTCATAAGGAACAAACAACTTTGTCGCCTTGCCCTCTGCCATCTTTGCCAGCGCCTCCAGATACTTAATCGTAATCAAGTCCTTCGTTGGGTTACCTTTATGAATTGCTGCATAAACCCGTTCAATCGCCTGCGCCTCACCCTCGGCCACGGTCAACAACTTATATTTCTCCGCATCCGCCACCCGCTGAATCGCCGCCGCCTGGCCCTCCGCCTCGAGAATCCTTGCCTGCTTCTCTCCCTCAGCCTTAAGAATTGCCGCCTGCCGCACACCCTCTGCCTCCAGAACCACCGCCCGGCGGTCCCGTTCCGCCTTCATCTGACGGTGCATCGCCTCGGTAACATCACTGGGCGGCTCAATCCGCTGTAACTCCACCCGGGTTACCTTTGCGCCCCACTTATCGGTCGCCTCATCCAGCACATCGCGCAACTTGGCATTGATCCGCTCCCGTGATGTTAAAGACTCATCCAGGGTCAGGTCACCGATAACATTACGCAGATTGGTCTGCGCCAGCTTAATCGTTGCCAGCCGGAAATTGGCGACATTGTAAAGCACCTTCACCGGGTCGGTGACCTCATAATAAACAATCGCATCAACCGTCACTGTGGCATTATCCTTGGTAATTACCTCCTGCGGCGGCACATCCACCACCTGCTCGCGCATATCAACCTTAATTAACCGTTCAATAAACGGAATAATTAGATTCAAACCGGGCTGAACCACCCGCTGATATTTTCCCAGCCTCTCCACCACGCCCCGTTGATAGGGTCGGACAATCTTCAAACCCAGGAGCGCCCAGAGAAAAAGAAACGCCAGAACTACAACAATCAATGCGGTCATACCTTCCTCCTTTTAGCCCTTTAATCGCTCAACAATCAGCCGGGTGCCTTCCACCCGCACCACCTTCACCCGCTCGCCCGTGCCGATACTCTCATCTGACTGGGCAAGCCACTCCTCACCGTCAACCTTAACCCGCCCCAGTTCAGGCGGATTTATCTCCTTAATCACCAGCCCGATCGCCCCGAACAACCGCAGCGCACCAACCGGCTCGGGCTCGGGTCGGGTAATCTTCCTGCCGATCCACTGGGCAAGAAAAAGCGCGCCACCGGACAGAATAATAAAGGCACCATAATGCACATAAGGATTATGCACAAAAATTGCTATGATGCCGGTCAGAATTGCCGCCAAACCAAACCAGATAATCACATTACCCGGCACAACCATCTCCAGTGCGGCAATGACCAATCCCGCCACAATCCAGACCACCGGTTTCAAAACAGGCATACCTGCCTCCTGTTATCTTTTGCCATCATCACTTTATAATGCCCGCCATCAGATAAAAGTCAAGGCAAAGCCCATATTAAATAAGAGCCATAAAAAAGGTAAAAATAACGGTTGAAATAATACTGATATTATTAACCGGTTGATTTTCCTCAAGATATTTATTCGGGTGCGTCAAGAGGGGTATACCCCGGGTTCCCCTGGGAATTATCCCGTCGTTCTGTCTGATTTTAACCGGAAACCATTAACCTTTAAGAAAGAATTGGGCAAGCGGAGTATATACCGGACCATCAGGATACAGTTCACTCCGGTAAAGCGTTAACCGGTCAATCTGCCATTCAGAACTGACAAATTTTATCTCCTGAATAAAGCGGGCATCACCGAAATCTCTTATCCGACCAAGGGTGAGATGCGGGGTAAATGCTCTTTTCTCCGGCAGATAACCAATCCGCCCCAGCGCCCGGCTCACCTCTTTCTGCAACCCCTTTATCTCCTTATCTCCGGTTGTAACACCAGTCCAGAGCACCCGTGCCCTTGCCGGGTCAGGAAAAGCGCCCAGCCCGGACAGCTGACAGCGAATCGGTGCAAACCGCACCGCTACCGCAGCCAGTTGCTCCTTTGTCCGCTCAATAAACTCTGCTGCCACCTCACCGAGAAAGGCAAGCGTCAGATGCATCTGTTCGGGCTTAACCCATTTAACATTCAAACGCGTTTTGCCCATCAGACCGCTCAGCAGACAGGAAAGTTCTGCCTTTACCTCCGGAGAAGTGTCAACCGCCACAAAGGTGCGCACTGTCCTGCCCGAACCACCACTCTCTTTTCTCATAACCCATCCCGGTTAAAGCCCAGGTCAGGCAAGCAAAATGGCATCATAACCATCAAAGTCGTCAATCTCCCGAACTGAGCACACGCCGACAAAGGTCAAGTGCGGCATAGGCAGAACGCTCTTTTATTAACCGCCGGTTACCGGAAAAATTGTGCCGTTCAACAGTTACCTTTCCTTTTACCGCCACGCCAATATCCACCAGCCCGACCGGCTTTTTCCTTGTCCCGCCACCGGGTCCGGCAATACCCGAAACCGCAATCCCGACATCGGTACCGAAAAGCCGGCACACACCTAAAACCATCTCCTGAACCGTTTGCCGGCTCACCGCACCGTAACGAACAAGGGTGTTTTCCCGCACACCTAACAGTTTCATCTTAACCGAGTTACTGTAGGACACAACTCCGCCCTGATAATAGTCAGAACTACCCGGAACATTTGTAACTAAATCACCTATCAACCCGCCGGTACATGATTCAGCGGTCGCAATGGTCAATCCCCGGGCACGCAACAACTCGCCCAGCACCTCTGCCAGCCCTTTATCCTCAGTGGCATAAACCGCCTTTCCCAGCAACCTGACTACCGCACCAACCACCCGCTCCACTACCGCTTTTCCCTCTCCGGTAAATAAAATGTCCACCCCACTCACCCCTGGATAAAAACCAACCGCCACTCCCGGATACCGATCGCTGATACGCATAATCCGGGGTGCAATTACCGACTCCACCAGTCCAAAGGTGCGCACCAAGCGTTGATAAACCACTTTACCTTTCAACCTTTTTTGCAGATAGGCAATCAAACCGTCTGCCAGCAAAGCCTCCAGTTCCTGCGGCACACCCGGCAGAAGGACAATTAAACTCCCCTGATGCTCAATCGCCATCCCGGGTACCATCCCGACCGGATTGAGAAAAACATCTGCCCCCCGGGGTATGAGCGCCTGGCGCCCTGCCTGCTCTGGCATAGCCATATTCCGGCGCCGAAAAATGGCTCTGATCCGGTTAAGCGTGGGCTGGTGCACCACCATCTCCCGGTTGAGCAATCGGCAGACCGCAGCCAGTGTCCGGTCGTCAGGAGTTGGTCCAAGACCACCAACAACAAACACCAGTCTGCTCTCCACCAGGGCACCGGCAACCGCCAGTCCAATCGCCCGCTCATCATCACCGACCCAGACAACCCGCTGGATACCAATACCGATTTTAAATAACGCCCGGGCTATTGTTGTGGAGTTGACATCCACCACCCGGCCGCCCAGAATCTCGTCACCAACGATAACAATCGCCGCTTTCATTTTTATCCACCGAGGATCGGCAAGAGGAATACCAGGAGCCTTAAAACAAGGTTGGCACAGATACCGCTGAGCAGGTCATCAAGCATCACGCCCCAGCCACCCCGGACATTCTGAACCCGGTTAATAAAAGGCAGTTTAATAATGTCAAAACCACGCCAGAGAACAAAACCAACCCCGATTCCAAGAAAGGAGACCGGAATCAAAAAGAAGGTCAGGAGTGTACCGACGATCTCATCAATTGTTACCCGTGCCGGGTCTTTACCCCAGACCTTTTCCAGGTCATCTGCCAGCCAGACGCCGAGAAAGAACAGCCCGATAATCACCACCGCAGCAATCAGGGGGTTCCGGCTGAGAAAATAGGCAGGGATCAGGGTAAATAAACTGGTAACAGTTGCCGGGGCAAAAGGAAAGTAACCGGTGAAAAAACCGCTCGCCAGCGCTGCCTGGAGAAAAAACCTGACGCCCGAACGCCCTTTTACCTTCGGCGCCGGGTTGGGAACCTCTGCTCCCACTCTACCACCGTATTGGCAACAACAAATATTGAGGAGTAGGTACCAACAATGATGCCCACCGTCATAACAAAGGCAAAGTCCTTTATCTCGGCGGCAGCCAGAATTAAAAGGGCAATCGTGACAAAAAGCGTTGTCAGCGCGGTAATCACCGTTCGGTTTAACACCTGATTGATCGCCCGATTACACACATCGGCGAACTGCTCCCGGCGCATCTTTTTCATATCCTCCCGGATGCGGTCGGACACCACAATTGTGTCATTGACCGAGTACCCGATCATCGTCAATACACCGGCAATAAAGGTAATGGTGACCTCACGGTTAAATAACGAACACAACCCCAGGGTAATCAGTGTATCATGAATGAGAGAAAGCACCGCACCGGTACCGAAGCGAAAGTCAAAGCGAAAACTAACATAGATAAGAATACCCACCAGCCCGAGCAGCACCGCCCAGAGCACCTTGCTCTGTAACTCCTTGGAAACCCTTGGTCCTACCGCCTCATCACGCAGAATCTCAAATGGGTTATCGGGAAAAGCAATGGCAAACTGATCCCGCACCCGTGAGGAAAACCCGGACTCATCACTGCGCGCTTCCTTTGGTTTCACCCGAATAAGAAAGTCGCCTGTCTCGGTCTGCTGGATTGATGCCCCGCCCTCACCAATTGCGGTCAGCGCTGCCCGCACCGCATCAATCTTCACCGGACCGGAAAATCGCACCTGGATCAACCCTCCACCGGTAAAATCAACCCCGTAGCGGAACCCCTTCACCAGGATGGTAACAACGCTGACTAACACCAGCACCGCTGAGATGAGAAAGAACAACCGACGTTTATAAACAAAGGGAATGCTAGTCTCGCCAAATAGTCTCATTTTATATCCTCAAGGTTTTGACTTCAAAACGGGCCAAGAACCAATCAAAGATAAATCTCGTCAGAAATACCGCCGTAAGCACGTTGATAATCAACCCGACACCCAGGGTTATGGCAAACCCGCGCACCGGACCTGAACCGATAAAGTAGAGCGCCAGCGCAGTAATTAAAGTTGTCACATTGGCATCAATAATCGTTACCAGCGCCCGCTGGTATCCGGTATCCACCGCCGCCATCGGAGTCTTGCCTGCCGCCAGCTCTTCCCGGATTCGTTCAAACACAAGGACATTGGCGTCAACCGCCATGCCGATGGTCAGGGCAATCCCGGCCAGTCCGGGCAGGGTCAGGGTTGCCCGCAACGCCGCCAGCACCGCGAGGAGCAAAAAGATGTTGCACACCAGCGCAAAGTCGGCAAGGGCACCACCAACACCATAATACAAGATCATAAACAAGATTACCACTATCGCGCCAACCGCACCGGCAATCAATCCGCGCCGGATCGCATCTGCACCCAGCGACGCACCGATTGAACGCTCCTCAACCACCTGAACCGGTGCGGGCAGGGCACCGGAATTAAGCACAATCGCCAGGTCGCGCGCCTTGTCCCCGCGACGGTCATTCATGGTAATCTGCCCCCGACCGTTGGGAATGCGCTCCTGAATTCGCGGCGCCGAACGCACCACCCGGTCAAGAACAATCGCCAGCCGGCGTCCGACATTCCTGCCGGTAACGGTGGCAAACTGCGCCGCACCTTCCCGGTCAAGTTCAAAATTCACCACCCAGGTGTTTGCTCGCTCCAGCTCTGCTCCCTGATAAAGTGCTGGTTCTGCCCGACGCAGCCGTGTCCCGACCAGCTCGGGCTCGCTCTTTACCAGATATACCCGCACCACCCGGCTATTTTCCAACACCTCTGCCGGTCCGTAGAGAAATTCATAGCCCTGGGGCCAGAACGCCCGTCCCAGGTTGAGCAACCGGCTGAACGC
>CAKZPX010000339.1 GCA_937139435.1 uncultured bacterium | reverse complement strand
TTGCCGATCAAAAACAACCCGACCGGTGGTGATTACCACGCTGCCTGATTTTGCCTGCTGGGTGCGGGCGGTTGCCGGTGAGCGGTTTGAGGTAACGTCGCTACTTACCGGTACCGAGGAGCCACATACCTATGAACCCAGAACCAGAGACGTCCGGTTAGTCCGGGATGCGGTGCTGGTGGTGAAAAATGGTCTGGGTTATGATGATTGGATAGACGGTTTGTTAAAAAATGCCGGCAAGCGAGAGCAGTCCCAGGTGATAGTTGCTGACCTGGTGGAGGTGATAGAAGAAGATGATATTGAGGAGAGAGGGGGACACAGTCATGAAGAGGGTAATCCGCATATCTGGCTTGACCCGGAGGTAGCAAAGCGGACAGTGAGGAAACTGGCGGATGTGTTTACCGGGATTGATAGTATCCGAAGGGGTTTTTATCAACAGCGGGCAGACAGGTATTGCGCGCAACTGGACACCGTTGTTCAGAGTCTGCGGGATATGGTTATGACACTGCCCAATCGGAAATTCGTTGCGATTCATAACTCCTGGCCTTATTTCTGTCGGGCATTTGGTCTGGAAATGGTTGCTGCGGTGGAACCATTGCCCGGTAGAGAGCCTTCTTCCCAGGACCTGGTCAAAATTGTGGAATTGATGCGTCGGGAGTCGGTTCGGGTTGTGGTGACCGAGCCACAGCATAATCGGGATATCAGTGAGGCGCTTGCCCGGGAGACAGGAGCAAGGTTAATTGTGCTTGGTTCAATTACCGGGTCCCTGCCGGCAGCAGATAATTATATTAGTTTGCTGGAGTATAATATAAAGACGCTGGTTACAGCTTTAAGCGACCGGAATTAGTTAAGGGAGTATACGGTAAGTACCTGACCCCGGACGATATAGCGGCGGATGGGCTGGCTCTTTTCCCAGATCCAGGGGTCAATTTTTTCCCTTAATTTCATATCCGCTTCGTTTTCTCCCATAATGAGATGGGTAACACCGAAGCGTTCAATAAGCCCTTCCATATTTGCCCAGTCGGTTATCGCCACCGCGCGTTTGCGGGACTCAATCATCAATGGCGGTGCCCAGGAGCCAGCGACTACCGCATCATCCGGTAGCAGGCGGTCCAGGTCCCGGGCATAGGATATGAGATTATGGGTGCGATTGGTAAACCAGTGGCTGAATTGACCGATGTCCAGGCGCATGGTCAGGATAACAGGTATTAGCACCAGGATGGTGCGCAGCAGTCTGTGTTTTATCACCAACCCGTTGCGACGAGTGCGGAACAGGAGATAGCCGGCAAGGGAGATGGCAAGGGCAATGATGAGTGCACCCACCAGAATACCGGATTCCGAACCGGAACCGGGAAAGGCACGAAATCCAGAGAGGTAAATGATGCTCTGCAGGCCAAGTGGCCAGAGGAAGAGGAGAAAGGCGATGGTCATTTTTATCGTCGGGCGGGAGGCGGGGATAAGTATGCCATCTTTCCAGAGGTTGCTGAGGGCGGTGGCAAAGGCGATAATCAGTGGTGGCAGAAGAATTATTTCATAACGGGGAGGACGATAGTTCATATAACCGAGCATAAGCGTTCCCATAATTAGCCAGAGTAATGAGTAGCGGAGTACCGGGTTTTTGTCTTTTGCCAGCCAGGGCAGGGTAAGATAACCGATTAACACCATCCAGACTGTGCGGGGAAAGAGTCGGGAGCGAAGCCCGACCGTAAAGGTGTTGAGAAGGTAGGCGGGAATGGTGCCGGGATGACCGGCGGGTGATTCGGTAGAATGACGCAGGACATATTGAATGTATTCTGCCCGATAGGGGAGAAAGACAAAGAAAAACCAGAACAGGAAGGCAAGGATGGTGCCGCTGATAAACCATAACAGATTAAAGAGCAGCTGCCTGAGGTTGATTTCTTTCCTGCGGACAGCGATAATCTGAGCAAGGAAGAGAAGGAAAAAGACACCGACGATGAAGATGGCTGATAGTTTGACGAGCAGGAATGTTCCCGCAGCAAAGAAACCGCTGAACAAGAGCAGGAAGGTTTTTTTTAAGCCCTTGACCCAGAAAAGACCGGCAAGAAGGAGGAAGAGAATCTGTACCGTTTCCACCAGTCCGAGCCGGCTGTACATTACCAGTGGGTAGCAGGTGGCGAGGAGCAGGGCAGAGAGGGGTCCGGCGATTTTATTGCCGCCAGACCGGGCAAACAGGAAAATGATCAGGATACCCAGAACCCCGGCAAACACCGACAGTAGTTTTACCTGGACAAAACCGATACCGAAAATTTTAAAAACAAATGCGACAATGATGTTTACCAGCGGGTAGACACAGAACGGGAAAAAGTCGTCCTGTTTAAAGTTGTGGTAGAGGGCATAGTTGCGTGCCGAGTAGGTGTTCAGACCCTCATCAGTATAAGGGGCAAAACTCCAGGAAAGGTCAGGTGGCGGGTCAGCGCGCAGGTCAGCGATACGCAACCAAAGACCCAGGGCAATGACAATTAAGAGCAGAACCGGCGAATATTTATCTATGAGTCCTTCAATATCGGTTTCTTTTTGCCGGACAGGTGTTGTTGGTTTTTTTGTCCGGCTTTTCTCCTTACCCATAATGCACCGCTATTTTGACCAGCGCTGGAGTTCCTTTTCCGCATCCTGAACCATTTTTTCCAGATATTCCCGGCGCCGGGTCAACTCCTGTTGCGCCCGCACCCGGTGAGTGATGTCAAACCCGATATCCATAATGCCCAGAATTTCACCTGCTTGATTGCGCCAGGGTTGTTTCCAGAGGGCAAGCCAGGTGGTGTTTTCCTGTTTCGGGTCGCCGAGCGCCAGTTCCAGTCTTGCCGGGTCACCCCTTTCCAGAATCTGGCGGTCATAAGAGCCAAGCAGGGCGGTGACGGTGGCCGGGAATAGTTCGGCATCGGTTTTGCCAGCGAGCTCTCGGTCCTGATTGAAGATTTTACGGGCGACAGCATTTGCCATCACATAGCGCAGTTCTCTGTCTTTGAATGCGACCAGAACCAGCTGGTTGTTGAGGATGGTGTTTAACCTGGTGTCAATGTCGCGCCAGGCGGCTTCAATCTTTTTGCGACCGGTAATATTCTGAATCAGGGCAAGAACACCACTGTCAAAGGGATAGGTGCTGATAGCAAACCAGCCCGCATACTTCTCCCGTCCATCAGAGTAGAACACCTCGCCATGCCGGGGCTGGCGGTCAAGTAGTGTACCCCGGAACAATTCCGCCATGCCGCTCTTTTCCATCTCCGGATACACATCCCAGAGCCGGTGTCCCTTTGCCTCGGTTGCGGCTATCCTTGTTTGTGTCTCGGCGCCGCCGCTCCAGAAGGTTATTACCCACTCTTTATCAATTGCTAATACCCCGTCCGCCGGACTGTTAAGCAGCGAAGAAATATCGGTCTCCTTTTTGCGTAATCTTTCCTCCAAATTCTTCCAGGGTGTAATGTCAAAAATAATCAATTCCAGTGTACGCCGGCTGGCGAAATTGCAGACCTTGCCCCGTAGTTCTACCCAGACAATTTCACCTGCGGGTTTTTTTATCACCCGGAATCTAAACCCGGGTGGATATTCCCCGTGCTGACGGGCAATCGCCTCGGTCTCCTTTAAGCGGGACAGGTCTTCGGGATGGACATTGGCAAAAAGCAGAGAGTTGTCGGTTAGAACCGCTTCCCGGGATATGCCGAGGATGTTTGCAATTGAGGAACTGATATTGAGGATTCGTCCTTCGTCACTGAGGCGGATGATGCACACATCCGGAGATGAGTCAACAAGCGCCCGATAGCGTTCTTCGCTTTCCCGCAGCGCCTGCTCCAGTTTTCGGCGGGCAAACTCAATATCGCGGGCGTCGGTTGTGGCGACTCCGCCGGTGTTGACTCCGGAGGTTTCTTCGGGCAGGACGATGGTGCGGGTTTTAAGTTCGTTGAGCGCCTCCTCCGCTTTTTTCAGTTCGGTCAGGTCTTCGTAAACAACCGCAATCATTTTAACCGTGCCCTCCGCATCCAGCAGGGGTAAAGCGGTTGCCCGAAAACAGACCTTTTTACCGGGGGCGGTGGCAAGTCCGATATCAGCCGGGTCATACCAGGTTGGTGGTGTTTCAACCCGGGCACCGGCAAGGAGCCTTTTTATCTGGGGTTCAAGCAGTCCGGTGCGCTTTAGCCCTCTCTCCTCAAACAGGCTAACTCCGGGTGGCGGGATTTTTCCCAGGAGACGCTCTGCTGCCTTGTTACTCTTGAGCAGGTTGCCATCGGTGCCGAATATTTCAATGGCAACCGGGATGAAGTCAATGAGGCTATCAAAGATAGCCCGGGCGCGTGCTTCTGCCTTCTGCCTTTCTGCCTCCTCAAAAGCCGCCTGCTCTTCCAGCAGACGCTTTGGATCCTGACCTTTTGGAAAAAGCATAATCTTTTAAAACAAGCCGGCGGCCCGGCTCGAACGGGCGACCTGCGGTTTACGAAACCGCTGCTCTGCCTGCTGAGCTACGCCGGCAGAATTTTACTGTTCTGGAAGGATTGTAGCAGGGAGATAACAACCGGTCAAGAATGAGGCGGTATTTTTATTATTGCCTTATGAGGCGGTGCTCCTGATAGAGCTGATTTTTATTTCTTTTTTTCGTTCCAGATGTATGTTTAATAATCGTCTTATTCTGCTAACAAATTTATTTACAAATAGTTATCATGATGGGACCTGCTAAAAAATTATTTGGAGGGGGTAGGCGGGGGGATATCCCCCGGGTTATCCCCGGGGTGGTTACCGGTGTTATCCGGAGGTTAATTTAAAAAGTAAACTTCTGGTTTGATTTCAGGAAGCACAGGGGCACAGGTTATTGGGTGTCTCGCGCTGGTGCCCGGTTTGTTGACTCCGATTTAACTCCGGGATTGATCCAGGTAGTATTTATCGGTCAGACCTGCGGTTTTAGTTTGGTATTTACTTCGGGTTGCCTTTTCGTTCCAGGTCATTACTTTTGACACAGCGCAGATAAGTTATTATACTACAAAAAAGGAGAACCGATGGGTAAAGAAAAGACACCAGTCGGAAAACTTGATACAATCATCGGCGAGGAGACGGTACTTAAGGGGGATTGTCGCGTTAACGGAGGGATGAGGCTTGATGGGCAGGCGGAGGGCAAGATCGATGTTGCTGATACATTCCTCACCGGTCCACGGTCATTTTTAAAGGGAGAGGCTCACTGCCGTAATGCGGTGATTGCTGGCAGGATTGAGGGTAATATATTTGCTACGGAAACAGTGGAACTACATACCGGGGCACAGGTTTTTGGTAATATTACCTGCCGGGGGCTGGTAATTCAGCCCGGGTGCTTTTTTGAGGGTGGTTGTTCAATGGTCAGAGACGGGACGGGTTAAGTTGCGAAAAAGATGCGCTGGTTGAGATTGTTGCTGGTAGTTGCTGGAGCGGTTGCTCAGGCAATGCCGGCACTGCCGGGCAGGGAAAGGGTTTTACGTTTTCCCGGCAGGGTGGAGAAACCGGAAAAGGTTGCGCTGCTAACTGACCGACCTCAGGCGGTGCCGGTTATCTTAGTTGATTTTGCCGATAACACCGCCCGTTATTCCCGGACAGATTTTGTGCAGTTGCTTTTTGGTTCCGGGACAGGTTCAATGCGACATTATTTCAGTGAGGTAAGTTATGGCAATCTGGACCTTACAGGTGAAGTGATCGGCTGGGTACGAATGGGGAACCCTTACAGTTATTATCTTGGCGACTCCTTTGGTATCTACGGGCAGTTTCCCCGCAACAGTCAGGG
>CAKZPX010000338.1 GCA_937139435.1 uncultured bacterium | reverse complement strand
TGATGTTGATGACCTGACCATGCAGGGCGACCTGACCGGTGGCACACTAAAGGGTGACTTTACCTATTACTACACCGACCGGCATACCATCGGCTTTGGCGTTGATGCCCAGGTGAACCGGATGGCACTGGATGTCCGGTTTGACACCCTGCGTTTTAACCCTCAGGATACCATTATCCCCCTGACGGTGTATCTGGAAGACCGCTGGGAACTCTTAAAAGATGAACTATTCATCAAACCCGGTCTGCGCCTTGCCTACTACTCCAATGGCAACCGGCTGGAACCTGAACCCCGGCTCGGTGTTAAATACCGTCCGGAAAAGAACACCGCCATTAACCTGGCACTGGGCAGATTCACCCAGCCACTTGTAACCTTAAACTCCACCGAACCGATCTTCGCCATCTACGATGTCTGGGTGCCGGTACCAGAAAACCGTGCCCTGCCCACCGCCTATCACATCATCGCCGGTGTTGAGCGCTGGTTTACCGATGACCTCTCACTGCAACTGGAAGGATATCTTAAACAATACGACCACCTGCTGGAAACCCGTTATGGTGAATTTTTCACCCCGCCCGACTCACTACTGGACGCTGATGGCTACTCCTGCGGCGCAGAACTGCTCCTGCGCAAAACTGCGGGTAAAATCAATGGCTGGCTCGCTTACTCTTTGATGTGGGCAAGAAGGTCTATCGGCACCGAGACCTATTGCCCCCATTATGACCGCCGGCACAATATCAACCTGGTCATAAACTTTCCGGGTCTGCTTGCCGGTGCTGACCTGACCGCCCGCTGGACACTGGGCACCGGTCTGCCCTATTCTGGTGTTATTGGCTACTATCCGAAAGAAAGGGAAAGACCGGACAACAGTTCTCGCCGGGAATGGGGTATAATCTATGGTGACCGCGATGCATCCCGGTATCCGATTTATCACCGGCTTGATGTCAGCATTGCCCGGGAAGGTAAACTGGGCAAGGTAGTGGTAGGTGTATTTCTTGATGTCATCAATCTCTATAACGCCCGCAATGTCCTGCTCTACTACTGGGAACAGACACCTGAAGGTCTGCCCCGGCGCTACCAGATTAATATGATTCCCATCCTGCCCACCATCGGTATAAAGGTGAGGTTCTGAATGTCACGCCTTTTTACCTCCGGCGTCCTCTTGATTTTTACCGCCATCTTCTTTACCGGCTGTGAGTTGACCGACCAGAGCGAATTCCAGCCCCGGATGGTGTTTCACTGCCTTTTGCGCACCGGCGAAAACCAGCTCCGGGCAAAGGTCAACCACACCTACAAAATCAACCAGCCCTTTGATAGCACATTCACCGGCGCCAGCATCCTGCTATCATCCCGAACCGGTCAATGGACATTTACCTACAATGGTGGCGACTCCTACATCACCACCACACCGGTACAGGTTGACACCGGCGACACCTGGCAGGTACTGGTCACCCATCCTGATTACGACACCATCCAGGCAACCACAACTGTCCCGGGTAATTTCACCATCACCTATCCCGGTCCTGGTGACACCGTATCCATTAACGACTCCATGGTCTGGACGCGCAGCCGGGGTGCGATGGGCTATTATATGGCGTTCCGGGAACTGGAGAGTCGCGACACTTTTTACTGGGATGTTCTTATCCCCAATGACTCGTTTGGCTCAAACTACGATTCCCTGTTTGTTCGGCTACCGGTAATGTTTTTTCTCTATACCATGAGCCCGCCACCTGACTCTCCGCCCCGTGCCTGCACTCTGCGTCTCTGGGCACTGGACACCAATTACTACTTCTGGATAATGGATGACAGAACCGGTCTGGGCACCGGAGAAAACACTCCCCTTTCCCGGGTCCATGGTGGGCTTGGGGTTCTGGGTTCAGCGGTAGAACAGATATTACCGCTGTTCGTTCGGGGCGATACCGCACTGCCACCCCGGCGCCGGCAGGACTAAAAATAATCAACTACCTGGCAAAACTTATCTTGACATTAAAAGCATAGTGATTATTATAAGAGCGTATATGCCAAAAAAATATACAGTTATTGAAACCTGGATTGTCAACGAAGTAAAACCCACCGAGTCCAACAGCGCCGAGCAAACCTACGAAAGGATGGAAAAGACCCCGGGGAACCTGCCGGTGATTGATGTGCCGCAGGACCTGAACCAGGAGGCACACTTTGTTGAAGAGGCACAGGTACATGACTTTGTCATCTCGCTCGGTGAGGCAAAAAAGGTACTTGATATCGGCTGTGGTGATGGCTGGCCATTGTTGCGCATCGCTCCGTTCTTTGAATCGGTTACCGGTATTGATGCCGCAGGAAAAAGGGTCACAACCGCTATTGCCAACGCCGCCCGCCTCGGAATTAAAAATGTCACCGTGAAACAGATGTCGGCGACCGCACTGGAATTTCCTGATGAATCCTTTGAAGGTGTTGTCGCTGCCAACGCCATTGAGCAAACCCCGGACCCCTACACCGCACTGCGCGAGGTGTTCCGGGTCTTAAAACCGGGTGGTCGGTTCCGGATTTACTTCGAGCCCTATGAGGGCGATGAACGGGGAATAACCGAAAGGGTGTTTGTGACCGAAAACGAGAATGCGCTTGGTTACCATTATGTGCTCAAACACCAGCGACCCCCATGGGAAAGAAATTACCTGATTAAGTTTGCACCAACACCGGAGTTGAGAGAAAGATTTAGCCGGCTCAAAGACCTCATCGGGCGACTGGGACCAAATCCGACTCAGGCACCGGAAATCGGTATGCAATTCCTGCAGGAAAACCAGGCTGGTATCACCGGTGGTACCTGGTATGAGCTGGAACACTGGACAAGCACCACGATGAAGGAGACACTGGAAGAAATTGGCTTTACTGATGTTGATATCCGTTACTCTCCCGGGACATTTGCCCGCAAAACCTGGCCCTATATTCAGATCAGCGGGTTGCAGGATAAACAATTGAAAACTATCAGCAAGGCTCTGTCCGAACTGGCGGTGGCTATTACCGCACCGATCGGTTCGGGTGAACCGGTAATCGCTACCAAACCTGGTTGATTTTATAAGGAGGCAGAGATGAAGAAAAAAAAAGGTGCATATAGCACGGAGCCTATGACCCAGAGTTTAAAATTCCCCGCCTCAGGCAGGGCACGCAATAACCGACCGGGTCCAAGATTAAACCCTGTTCTGCGCCTCGGCACCGCTGCTATTCTAAGCATTT
>CAKZPX010000337.1 GCA_937139435.1 uncultured bacterium | reverse complement strand
CATTTTCTAAATTATCAAGTTCTTTTAGCGCACTAACAAGATTCTGATGTTTCGTTTGCAGCTGGTTATTTAAACTCGATAGTTCATTTATGAGTTCTTTGTCCCGGCGACTGAAAAAACGAAGCATCTGGGCTCGCCGATAGAATTCAGGGATATTTCTGCTCGTAACAATCATTTGCAGCGTAGCGATACGCGAATATTTATAAATGCCCGTTAACCGCCTTTTGATAATTTCCCGACACTGTTTTATCTGGCTATCTATCGCAGCAATTTGAGCTCTGAGTTCATTTATTTCTCTATTGCGCCGTTCTCTCTGAGCATTCAGTTCTGCAATTGCTTTTTTAGTGAGGGCGATTTTTCTCTGAAGGGCATCGAGCCGTGCCAGACTTATTTCTTCTTTCTGGGCAAGTTCTGTCACGATTAAATTGTACTTCTCTATTTTCAATTTAACGGAATCCAGCTTCTGCTGATAAAATTTGATGGAGTCCTGGAGGTAACCAGTTTGAGCGTAAACAGACGAAGAAAACAGGCAGCTAACAAATATCGTCAGGAAACTCAGGTGAGTAAAAGTCAAGCGTTGGGTTTTCATAAGATGATTAATATCAGCCCAATTTAGAAGTTCGGAACTTGCGGTGGAAACCAGCGGGCATAGTTAGAAGGGTTGAGGGGATTCGTGCCAGTGCGATAAAAGTGCCCCCCAATCCTAAAATGATGCCCAGAACTATCTCTCCTGCCAAAAATGGTGCCGGGATAAAAATAGGGAAGGGGATGAATGTCTTGATTATGCGATAGACGAGAAACAGCAGAACTCCGGAGAGTACACTCCCTAATAGCCCCTGAAGGGCGCCTTGAATGAAAAATGGTGTGTGTATCGCAATGCGGCTCGCGCCGACTAACTCCATTATTTGTATTTCTTCAGAACGGTTTAGCACGGAATTCTCAACTGTCTGGAAGACAATAAAAAGCACGGAGATTACTATAATTATCAGGAAGATAATGTCTATAACCACAGCGGTTTTAAGCGCCTGATTTAATTGAGCGACAAATTCCTTTCCCGACCATACTTCAGTTATTCCGGGAAGGAGAAGCAGTTTTTGTTCAAGAGTATTGATATGTTCCGGGGTGGTATAATCTGGATGAATTTTAATCCGGATTGAGGGAGGTATCGGGTTTTCGCCTAAGACAGTGAGAACAGTAGTATCAGGACCGAGGTCGCGTCGCAATTCTTCCAGAGCCTGTTCCTTTGGAAAAAAACGCACCGCCACAACCCCGGCAATACTTGCTATGCGCTGCTCTAAGGTCTCCAGTAGAAGAGGGGAGTTCGTTATTTCTTCGTCAACGAAAGCATAAACTTCCGCCAGTTCGCTTGACGACTTTACCAGGTTCATAATGTTTAAGGTGACCATCAGGAATAATGATAACAGCAGTAAGCAGATACCCAGGACAACAGAGGAGAGAACAAATTGTTCACGGTTACGGTTTATTGTTCTAAAGGTCTCTTTAATTAAATATAATAAATTCAATGAGTTAACTCCATTTTTTATCCTTCATCCCGTACCACTCGACCTGCGTCAAGTGTAATCCGGCGACGTCTCGTTCGTTCCGCTAACTCGGCGTCGTGAGTAGCCATTATTACCGTAGTTCCTTGGTAATTAATATCTTTTAGTATATTTAAAATATCTTCTGCCGCTTTCGGATCTATGTTACCGGTGGGTTCATCGGCGATTATAATGTCTGGTGATTTCACTAATGCCCGGGCAATGGCGACCTTCTGTTGTTCACCTCCTGATAGTTCATAGGGGTAGGAATTCTTTTTGTGAGTCATTCCCAGCTGGTTTAGTGTTTCCTGAATTTTAGAGGAAATCATATCTGATTGAGTGTTTATGGCGCGCAGAACAAATTCTAAGTTTTCGTAAACTGTTCTTTCAGGCAGGAGCCGAAAATCCTGGAAGATAATACCCAGTTTGCGTCTTAGCATCGGTATTTCTTTTTCTTTCATCGTCAAAAGGTCGTAGCCCAGAACCTTGATTTCACCGGCATCGGGTAATTCTTGACGATAGAGTAAACGGAGCAATGTTGTTTTTCCCGCTCCGGTGGCACCGAGGAGGAAGAGGAAATCACCATGATAGACGGTTAGATTGATGTCGGTAAGTGCTGGCCAGTCACCCTGATAGTATTTAAAAACACCGTTGAGTTCAATAATTGGTGTAACGGGGGGAACTGTTGGCGGGGTGTTATTTGTTTCAGCTGACATACCATTTAATAAGAGTGTAGCAGGCGGCTATGCCGTCCCGCCAATCGATCTTTTTACCGGCAGTCCGTCCGGTGTAGTGAATTGGAACTTCTACGACTTTATATCGGTAACGCAGGAGCTTAGCGGTGATTTCGGGTTCAATATCGAAACGATTGGCTTTTAGAGAAATAGTCTGGAAGACGTTTTTTCTTAAAACTTTATAACATGTTTCCATATCGGTAATTTTCCCTCCAAAAAGGGCATCGGTCAAGAATGTTAAAAAGATATTGGCTATTCTGCTGGAGAGAATAAATTCCCCCTTACCCCGGAAACGAGAGCCATAGACTGCAGACACTTGTGGCTCAGAAAATGGCGCAAGTAAGTTTAGATATTCAGCGGGTTCATATTCTAAATCGGCGTCTTGAATGATAATGACATCGCCATTGGCATATTTCAGTGCGGTGCGAATTGCTGCTCCTTTTCCTTTGTTTTTCTCGTGGGTGATTAATTTTATTCCCGAGATGGTGTAGAGGATTTGGGGCGTTCTGTCTGATGAACCATCATCCACTACTATTATTTCTTTATGCACCGGCACCGACTGAACTTTTTTTATTATCGCTTGGATAGAATTTTCTTCGTTATAAACCGGAATAATTACTGAGACCAGCATACCTAAGTTTCGGGTCTTTTAATCATCCAGAGACAGCGGGTCACTTTCAGTCCTAATGAAGCGTCGCTAACAGGACGGGTTCGTATCCTGCAGCAGGATAAAAAGTCCTGACAGAGCCGGGTCAACGGGGAATTGAGCGAATGGTTGCATCCCACAGGTTCGGCACAAACAAGGGTTTTTGCTGTACCCACCACTTTCAGCCAGCGCTGGAATGGTGGTTTTCCCCAGTTAACGGTGCCGGTAAATAACACATCTCCCGGGAAGATTATTTCGTAAACCGCACTATCAGCGGTTAGCTTTTTTATGCCGGCTGATATCGGCTCGCCCATGAGTGATATTGCCATGGCAATATCATGGGGGGCAAGGTCCCATATAATATCTCCCTGCGGTTTGCCCGCTGATGATCTAAACGCCTCCAATCGGGTTATTTTTCCTGTACCACCCTGTTGCAGCTCTTGTTTCAGGGTTTCAAATTCAACACTGTAGAGTGAGGTATGTCCCACGAGGAGAATCAGTTTCTGGTCTTCGCTGAGCTGGACCATCTCTGCGGCGTGTTCCGGAAGCAATGCCATTGGTTTTTCAACGATCACGTCTTTTCCCTTTTTTAACGCCTGGACTGCAAGTTCATAGTGGGTATTGTCCGGGGTTGCGATAATTACTGCTGCTACTTCCGGATTGTCCAGCATGGCATCAAATGAGGTAATCTGGAAACCGGGAGATAAGCCATCAGGGATGTCAGGTGCTGTGTCGGCAATAAAAATTTTCGCACGATCAAGCGCATAGATTGTCTTTAAATAGTTTTTTCCCCATCTCCCCAGACCGACAATGCCGATGCCAACACTTTTCATAGGGAGATGTGTTCTTGAAACCATCTAATGGTTCTAAGGAGTCCCTGTTCCAGTTCTACCTTTGGTCTCCATTTCAGCAGGGTCTGTGCCCTGGTTATATCCGGACAGCGTCTCTGAGGGTCATCGGGAACTGTGGGGTAAAATTTAATCGGACTGGATGAGCGGGTTAATTTTTTTACCAGCCGGGCAAATTCGATAATGGTAAATTCTCTCGGGTTACCCAGGTTAACAGGGAATGGGTCGTTAAATCGAATTAATTTATATAAACCACTTATCATGTCCGAGATATAACAGAAACTGCGTGTTTGAAGACCATTGCCGTAGATGGTCAGTGGTCCTCCAGTAAGCGCCTGATAAATCAGATTAGGGACAACCCTTCCGTCATCTATCTTCATCCTCGGTCCGTAAGTATTGAATATCCGTGCGATGCGCACCGGAATTTTATATAGGTGGTAATAAGACATTATCAGTGCTTCACTGTATCGTTTTGCCTCGTCATAAACCGCGCGCGGTCCTACCGGATTCACATTTCCCCAGTAGGACTCTTTTTGGGGATGTTCTTTGGGGTCGCCGTACACTTCAGATGTTGAGGTGTGGATAAAAACCGCCTGTTTTGCCAGTGCTAAATCCAGTAAGTTTCTGGTTCCAATCGCCCCTGCGCTTAGCGTCTCAAGCGGTAGAGCCAGATAATCTTTTGGTGAAGCAGGGGAGGCGAGGTTAAATATGACACCTACCTTTCCTGGAATGTTTAACGGCTGAGTAATATCTTTGTTTATAAATTTAAATTCCGGATAATTGCGTAAGTGTTTGATATTCAGTATACTGCCGGTAATAAGGTTGTCAATACAGATTACGCGCCATTTGCGTTTAATGAGGTATTCACACAGATGAGAACCGAGAAAACCGGCGCCACCCGCAACCAGTGCTACCCGTCTATTGTTCGTAAAACTGTGTTTATTCACCCTACCTGCCCATTCCGATATAGGTGAACCCCAGGGCTTCCACCTGGTAGCGGTCATAAATGTTGCGACCATCGCAGATGATTGGCAGACGCATTTTGGATTTAATCAGGTGCAGGTCCAGTTTTTTGAACTCATCCCATTCGGTTATGATGGCGAGTAAATCAGCGTCCCGGGCAACATCTTCCGCACTGGTACAAAATTCAATCTGCGGAAAGATACGTCGGGCGTTCTTCATCGCCTGCGGGTCGTAAGCCCGGATGTTAGCACCCTCGGCAAGTAATGCGTTGATTATGTCTATTGATGGGGCAAAGCGCATGTCATCGGTGTTGGGTTTGAACGATAATCCCAGGATTCCGATGTTTTTATTTTTAAGATTCCAGAGCGCACCACGTATTTTCTGGATGAATCGCTGTTTGGTTTCCTCGTTAATCTTTTCTACTTCTCTCAGGAGTCGAAAGTCATAGCCAAGTTTTTCTGCGATCCGGATAAAGGCACGCAGGTCTTTGGGAAAGCAAAAACCACCGTAGCCAAGTCCGGCGTCCAGGAAATCCCGCACAATTCTTTTATCCATTCCCATTCCATTCGCCACCAATCGCACATCAGCACCTACCGCTTCACAAAGTACGGCCACAGCATTTATGAAAGAAATTTTCATCGCCAGGAAGGCGTTAGAGGCGTGTTTTATCAACTCGGCGGAAGCGATATCGGTTACAATTACCGGTGCGTTTAATGGACGATAAATTTCCAGCATTATGTCCCGGGCACGGTTGCTTTCCACTCCGATAACTATGCGATCGGGATGAAGAAAATCTTGCACCGCCACACCCTCTCTTAAGAACTCAGGGTTACTGGCAATATCAAACTCAACACCGGTCCGGCAATACCGTTCAACAGTTTTTCTGATCCAGTTGCTCGTCTGAACCGGAACGGTAGATTTCTCAACTATTAACCGATAATCGTTCATGTTAGCAGCAATGTCCCGAACGACATTTTCAACATAAGTCAAATCCGGCTCGCCTGTTTCCAATGGCGGCGTGCCCACCGCTACAAAACACACGGTGCTTTCCCTGACCGCTTTCTGTATATCGGTGGTAAAGGAAAGTCTCCGGGCGTTAACAGTTTCTTCAATTATCTCCTTTAACCCGGGTTCGTATATCGGCATTATTCCCCGATTCAGCATATCTATCTTTTCGTCGTTATTGTCCACGCAGATCACCTGGTGCCCGATTTTAGCCAGACAGGCTCCGGATGTTAGTCCTACATAACCAGTGCCAATAACCGCTATTTTCATAGTAAAGATAATAATATAGTTTAATCTAATAAGTCAAGA
>CAKZPX010000336.1 GCA_937139435.1 uncultured bacterium | reverse complement strand
CTCAACCGGCATCTACCGCTCCAGTCCTGCGCCACCATTGCCTTTATCCTTTCTGAACACAAAGAGCGCCTTAGTCTGGAAGACCTTAAAACGCCATCGCCCTATAACACCTATCTTCATACCGGACTGCCCCCCGGACCAATCTGTAACCCCGGTCGCACCGCCCTGTCCGCGGTCCTGTTTCCTGCCCGACACAACTACCTCTTCTTTGTTGCCCGTGGTGATGGCGGTCATATTTTCTCCGCCACTCCCCAGGAACACGAATCCGCAGTACGTCGTCGTCAGCGATAACATCGCCCGATAACTGTTTTAAATTTTAGAAATTGTCCGGGATGTTTATCCTTTATTATTCGTTCTTTTCGCCAATTATTACTACAAAACTGGCGCCCGAATGAAACCCTTCTCTGGGCTCTTCCAGAACCACCGTTTCGCCCGGTCCCTGAAAAAGGGTGGAGATTGTGCCGGTAATCTTAAAACCCGCATTCCTTGTTAAATCCACAACCTCTTCATAACCATAAAACCGGGCACGGCTGAATAAAGGATGCCCATGCTTTGCCTTTTCTATATAACTCCTTGCCCATTTTCCATCTTTATCCAGGTAGGCATTAACCAGTTTTCCACCCTCCTTCAGTACCCGGTAAATCTCTTTTAAAACCTGAACCGGTTCTTTTAAAAACTCCCAGGTGGTCAAGAGAAAAACCGTTCCCAGGGTGCTATCCTCAAACGGCAACACCTCACCGGATGCCCGAAAGGTTTTTATCCCCCGGCTCCGGGCAAACTCCAGCAATCGCTCTGCCGGGTCAACCCCGATCTCTATACCCAGCGCCTGGGCAAACCTGCCTGTGCCCACCCCCACCTCAAGCCATGGTTGGGGCAGGTTATTTAAAAGCGGTCTTAACGCCTGAAGTTCTATCGCAAAAGCCAGTTTGCCCTTGGTATCATACCAGGAGTCGTACTTCTCTGCCAGTTCGTCAAACGGATTCTTTTCCATTCTACCAGATTAGAACCTCATATCCTTCGTTGAGATAACGGGCAACACTCGGATGCCCATCCATCTCCCCGCACAGTTTTAACCCCTGCGCTACCACCGCTGGCACCACCGTATTCTTCTGCGCACACGCCTTACACACGCAGTCAATCAGCCTGGCATTCTTTACCTTCTGCCACA
>CAKZPX010000335.1 GCA_937139435.1 uncultured bacterium | reverse complement strand
CCGTCCCAGTCACCTGAAAAACCTTATCACCGCTCTCCTGCTCGGTCTTGCCCTTTCCCTGAGCACCACCGTGGTTGTTGAACGGCTTGACACCATGGTCCGGCACCCTGAAGACCTGGAGCGTCGTGGCTGGACAATAATCGGTTCCATCCCCCGTATCCAACCCAACACCACTTTAAATCCAGGCGAGGTGGCCGAAGAGCAGTTCCGCATCCTGCGCACCAACCTCCAGTTTCTCGCCGCCGAGAAAAAAATCCAAACCATGGTGGTCTCCTCACCCAGCCCCTCTGAAGGTAAATCTACCATCGCCACCAACCTCGCCCTCACCCTCGCCCGCTCCGGCAAAAAGGTAATCCTTTTGGACTGCGACCTGCGCAAACCGGTGCTGCACCGCATCTTCAACCAGCGCCGCAAACCAGGTATTACCGATGTTGTCCTCCTCGGTGTTCCGTTAGCATCCGCCCTCTACCGCCCCGGACCGGACCTGCCCGACATCCTTTTTGCCGGCACCACCCCGCCCTCACCGGTTGACTTCCTCACCTCGGCACCGTTCACATCATTCCTTAGAGACCTCAATAAAACCTATGAACACATCATTATTGACACGCCACCCATCCTGGTCTCCACTGATACGCCGGCGGTTGCGAGTAATAGCGATGGCATCCTCCTGGTCAGCCGCATGGGGTATAGCGACATCCGTGCCCTGCACGAGGCAAAAAATGTTCTCCATGGTGCCCAAGTGCGTATCCTCGGCATCGTTGCCAACGGACTAAAACCCCGGCGCCATTATGGCTACTATCGCTACAAATACCGCTACTACCATTACCGCTATGCCCATTCCGCCCGCCCCGCTACCAGTAACGAATAAGGAGAACCGACACCTGTTGGATATTAAACTACCGCCCCGGCGCTTCCTGTTCCTTATGTCTCTCCTTGCCCGCAACCCTCGGAAAGCATATAATATGTTATCAAGTGCGACCTGAACACCCGTCCGGTAACACCCTCTAACCGCGGGTTATTACTCATCCGTATCCCCGCGGTCGTTCTCGGTCTTTTCTTTCTATTCCTTGCCGGACTCACCAACTACACCGGCAACAGATTCCTCTTTGCAGCACGGTGGCTGCTCACTGGCAAATCAACCATCTTTCTCCACCTGCCCGTGATGCCTGCCCAGGAGGCATTTGCCATCCCTTTCGCCTGGTTTATCCTTCTTGTCACGCTAACCCTTGCCGGTTTCCTTTTCCCGTTCTCTTCTTTCCGGCGCGCGCTCCTTGCCCCCTGGCGCAAACCCCGTTTTGCCATCCCCTTCGCCATATCCTTGTTCTTTCTCCTCTACACCCTTTACCCCTGGGACTTCCTCACTGCCAAACAGCACGAAATGGGTTCCCAGTTCATCCTCTACCTCCTCTCTGCCTTCACCGGCTTTGTCCTGCTGCTTATCGGCACCTACCCCCTCCTCTCCTTTGCTGACCGACCGCTCCAGCGCCTCTACAACTGGCTGATGCAGATTAAAACCGGTCCCTTTCTCCTCCTCACCGCCGGTTTTCTGTTCCTTGTTGCCAACCTTGTCTCATTTTTCATCTTTGAACATATCCCCCATATCCAGGACTCCATCTCCCAGCTCTTTCAGGCGCGCATCTTTGCCAGCGGTCGCCTCCATCTCCCCTCGCCCCAAATCCCGGACTTCTTTGACTATACCCACATCATCAACAACGGCAGATGGTATTCCCAGTACCCCTGGCTGCACTCATTTATCCTGATGCTCTTTGTCTTTCCGGGTATCCCCTGGATTGTCAACCCGCTTCTCGGTGCCCTCACCATCCCCTTTATCTACCTCCTCGGGCGTGAACTCTACAATAAAGGCACCGCCCGGCTTGCGGTCGTCCTCGCTGCCATCTCGCCATTTGTCCTCAACATGTCCGCCGAGTATATGAACCACGCCTCTGCCCTGCTCTTTGCCACCATCTTCCTTCTCTACTACTTCCGCACCATCAAGGGCAAAAAACCGCTCCTCTCTGCCCTCATCGCCGGCATAGCACTCGGTCTGGTTGCCAATGTCCGTCCCTACACCGCTCTTGCCCTCGCCCTTCCTTTTGCCCTCCACGGCCTTATAACCATCATCCACCCCTTGCCCGGTCAGCCCTCAAAACCGCTTCACCGTCTCCTCCCCTTATTTTTAATGCTCCTTGCCACCCTACTGGTCAGCGCACTGGTATTTGTCTACAACTGGCTTGCCAATGGACATCCGCTCCTCTTCGGCTATGTGGTCAAATGGGGTCCTGGACACGAAGTCGGGTTCGGACGCTCTGGCTGGGGACCGCCGCACACACCTTATGCCGGACTGCTCAACACCGGCAACAACTTCAACCTCATCAACAAATTCCTGTTGGAATGGCCGGTCCCGGCGCTCCTCTTAATCCTCATCCCATTTGCCCACATCAACCGCAACCGTTACGACTGGCTGCTCCTTGCCGGTTTTCTCTCCCTAACTATCGCCTACTTCTTCTACTGGTTCCACAATGTCTGTTTTGGACCCCGCTTTCTGTATGAATCGTCTGCCTGTCTCCTCCTCCTCACCGCCCGGGGCATAAAAGAACTCCCCCGTCTCCTCAGCACCACCTTTGACCAACCAGTTACCGCCCGGAAACTTGCGCCCCTTTTCAGCCGCGCCGCAATCCTTATCGCCCTGTTTCTTTTCGCCATCGCCCTCCCCCCGCTTCTTAAAACATACCACACCTATGGCGGTGTCAGCGCCATTGTCCACAAAACCGTCCGGCGTGCCGGGATCAAAAACGCCCTTGTCTTCTGTGCCCACTTCGGCACCGGTTTCTCCTACAACCGGCTTGACCTGCAGGGTGATGTTGTCTATGCCAAAGACTACGGCTACCTCAACGCTGCCCTCACCCTTGCCTACCCTGACCGGCGCTACTACTTTGCCAGTGCGGACACCCTGCGCGAACTAAAACAGCTCAAATACGAAAACTCCCTGCTCAAACAGACCCTGGACCAGCTCGCTGCTGCCCTGCCTGACACCAGCCGGCTGAAGAAATACAAAACCATCATCATCCCGTTCCAGAACATCCCGCCAATCAACGACCCGGCACTGGCAGAAAAATTCACCGACTACCGCACCGTCTCCCAGGAAATATTCCAGGAGCGCAAAACCCTGGAAGACTACACCCCAGCGCTCGCGCTCTGGCTCTTTAACGACCAGCGCGAACACCTGAAAATTTTCTCATTAATGGACGAGCCCGAACACTTCATTGCCAGCGGGTTCAAATTTACCCTCCGCTATGTAACCCGCAACAACCTCGGCGCAATCTACGAGATCGCCACCCAGTAAAACGGGAAAACCTACTCCTCGCCCTCGGTCAACTCCTCAACAATCTCCTCAATCTTGCTCTGCAACTCCGCCTCGGTAATAATCCCCTTATCAATCAACAGGTCAGTAACCGCCATCACCTGCAGCACGGTATGAATAAAATCATTACCACCGCCCTGTGCCTCATTATGCCCTTCCTCACAACTCATCTGCCCTCCTGAAAAAAATCAGACACCTCACGACCGCACCGTGCCCACACACCACCCTATCCCTGCCTTCCCTGCCGGCACACCATTCTACCCTCACACGGACAAAAATCAACCAGTGCCAGAGATAGACCGTCCTTAATTGAAACTATTCTATAACGAAATTTCTTCTGACCCTTAAATTCTGAGTAATCCTAAAGCACTGCGCAACAATTTGCTTATCTCAAGATGAACTTTTTAGTTGTTTCGTCCAGTCTTAAGAAATAGGTTCCGGGTTTCATCCCTTTTAAGGGGATTTTAAGTTCCCGGGCACTGTGCGACTGCGAGGTGGTGATAGCGACTTCTTTTATTAGCTTTCCAGATACATCAAAAATCTTGACCGTTCTTCCGGTTAACGGTCCGCGAACACAGAGCAGATTTTTGGTCGGGGTCGGATAAATGATAAAGTCGTTGCTCACCAGCGATGCGGTGGTCTCGTTTTCTTCTATTCCTGTAGTAACATCCCGAATCACCGAGACACTGGAACCCGAATAATTTGCCACATAGACCCGGTTCTGAATAGAATTCCAGCAAAGAGCAAGAGGATAGTTTCCGACTGAGACGGTTGTGATGACATCATCATCGGTTTCCCCATCAATGATCGTGACATCGTCACTACCATAATTAGCGCAATAGACCTTGTTGTTGAGAGAGTCCCAGAGCAGAGCACGAGGACGGTCTCCGACTGGGACGGTTATGATGACATCATCGGTTGCCCCATCAATGATCGTGACATTGT
>CAKZPX010000334.1 GCA_937139435.1 uncultured bacterium | reverse complement strand
AGCCAGCGGACAGGATGTGTTTGTCCATTTTGCCGATGTTGTTGATCGCGAACCACCTCTGGCTGGTGGTGAACAGGTGGAGTTTGAGGTTGTTGAGACACTCCATGGGCTACGGGCGATAAATGTGCGCCGGGTGGCGGACGGTGCCGCGCCGGGGTCTTAATTGACACCCCCTGAGAATGTTCTTACTCTTAATTGGTGAAAGAAGTTTATCTCGGTTTAGGCACCAATCTGGGTAACCGGGAGGAGAATCTTTTGCGGGCGCTATCAGAACTGGTGAAACTGGGACCATTAGAGCGTTCATACTGGTATGAGACTGAGCCGGTAGAAATGTCAGAGGGGGGTCTTTTTCTTAACGGTGTCGTTCGGTTATGGACAGAACTTACACCACCAGGACTGTTGGCCGCAACTCGGGCAATTGAGGAACAGATGGGTAGAAAACGGTCGCCAGAGGAGCGGGAGAAGAAACCCAGAGTCATTGACATTGATATTCTTTTTTATAACCAGATGGTGGTCACCTTTCCAGACCTCGTTGTGCCCCATCCCCGTTTGCCGGAAAGGGCGTTTGTTTTGGTGCCTATGGTAGAGCTGGCACCAGATTTTCGCCATCCGGTTCTGGGGTTGACGGTAGAAGAGATGCTGGAACGGGTTTCAACTGCCGGGGTGAGGAGATGGAACGGCAATTAAGATATATTGCGGTGGAAGGTCCGATTGGTGTTGGTAAGACCGCATTGGCGGAGTTGCTTGCCCGGCGACTGCAGGCACGTCTGGTTCTGGAAGGGGTAGGGGAAAATCCGTTTCTGGAGAAGTTTTATCGAGACATGCGCGGCTATGCATTCCAGACACAGTTGTTTTTCCTGCTTTCCCGGTATCGCCAGCTGCGAGAAACATTCCAGACCCAGATGGTAGTTGTAGGTGGAGCGTTAGTTCCTGGTCAGGTGGTGGTCAGCGATTACCTTTTTGAAAAGGATCGGATTTTCGCCACATTGAATTTAACCGATGATGAATTATCACTATATTATAGGGTTTATGATCTGGTGAAGCAGGATGTGCCCCAGCCAGATATGGTTATTTATCTCCAGGCACGGGTTGATATTTTACTTGCCCGGATAAAGCAACGGGGAAGGAAGTTTGAGGAAAACATCGACCCGGAATACCTGAAGAATTTAAGTAATTTCTACAACTCTTTTTTCCTTCATTACGAGGCGGCACCGGTCTTAATTGTTAATACTGACCGGCTTGATTTTGTTGGTACTTCAGAAGATTTTGAGGGGTTGTTTCGGGCAATGCTGGAACATGAAAAGGGAAGAAGGTTTTATTCTCCCCGAGGTCGGAGAAAGTAAATGTCAAGGCATTATAATCTGGATAAGGTAACAACGATAAGGTTGATGAAAAAGAAGGCAAAAGGGGAGAAAATTGTCTGTCTAACCGCGTATGATTATCCGTTCGCCCGGATTTTAGATGAGGCAGGGGTAGATTTGATTCTGGTGGGCGATTCTGCTGCTAATGTAGTATACGGGATGAAGACGACCCTTACCATCGGTATGGATGAAATGGTGTATCATACCCGGGCGGTGGCGAATGCGGTCCGGCGGGCGTTAGTGGTGAGTGATATGCCTTTTCTGTCTTATCAGGTTTCTAAGGAACGGGCGATAGAAAATGCCGGGCGATTCCTGCAGGTGGGTGCGGAAGCAGTAAAGGTGGAGGGGGCTGGTCCGGTTCTGGATACGATCCAGCATCTGGTGGAATACGGGATTCCGGTAATGGGGCATCTTGGTTTGACCCCTCAGGCGGTTCATAAACTTGGTGGCTACCGTTTACAGGCACGTCGGCGGGAGGAGCAGGAACAACTGGTTAAAGATGCCCGGGCACTGCAGGAGGCAGGATGTTTTGCCCTGGTGTTGGAAAAGGTTCCCGGTGAGGTTGCAGCCGAGGTAACCAGAGATCTGCGTATTCCGGTGATTGGCATTGGTGCCGGTTCGCAGTGTGACGGGCAGGTTTTGGTTCTGCAGGACATGCTGGGGATGTTTGAGGAACCAGCGTTTAAATTTGTTAAGCGTTATGCTGAATTGGGACAGATGGTTCGGCAAGCGGTAATTAATTACATTGATGAGGTCCGGTCCGGTAAATTCCCCGGTCCAGAACACACCTTTTTTACTGATGAAGGTCGTTAGAACGATTGGAGAGATGCAACGTCTGACGACAAGGTTGCGTCAGGAGGGAAGTTTGGGGTTTGTTCCGACGATGGGTGCACTTCATGAAGGACATCTGGAGTTGGTGCGGGCAGCTAAAAGGCGCTGCGACCGGGTGGTAGTTTCGGTTTTTGTTAATCCAATCCAATTTGGTCCGAAAGATGATTACCATGCTTATCCTCGTGATTTTAAGCGCGATCGATTACTCCTGGCGCGGGTGGCAACCGATGTTGTGTTTTATCCGGATGTGCGGGAGATGTATCCGGACGATTACGCTACCTACGTGGAGGTGGAAGGGTTAACGAAGTATCTCTGTGGCAGATCAAGACCAGGTCATTTTCGCGGGGTAACAACTGTGGTGACCAAGTTGTTTAATATCGTGAAACCGGATGTTGCGGTGTTCGGGCAAAAGGACGCCCAACAGGCATTTGTCATCAAAAGGATGGTACGGGACTTGAATTTCCCTGTTGATATTGTGATTGTCCCGACAGTAAGGGAACCGGACGGATTGGCGATGAGTTCCCGCAATGTTTATCTTACCCAAGAGGAGAGGCGTCAGGCAACCGTGCTCTATCAGTCGCTCCGAGAGGGTGAGGCGATGATTAAGTCAGGTGAGCGTGATGCCCGCAGGGTTAAACAGGCATTGCGTCGGTTGATTCGTACTGCACCTCTTGCCCAGATTGATTACGTGGAAATTGTAGATACGAGCCGACTGCATCCGGTGAAGACGATCAAGGGTGAGGTGCTTATTGCTTTAGCGGTATATTTTGGGCGGGCAAGACTGATTGACAATTTAATTGTCCGCGGGTAGTTTCTTCGCAATCAGTTCCCGAATCCATAAAGATCCGATAACCGCCAGGAGAATAAGAGCGATACCAATGGCGAGTATAACCGTGCGATAGGATGTAATGTCGCCCAGTACACCAATAAATAATGTGGTGAGAAGAAAGGTGAGATTGGTGAAAAATTCACGGGTAGAAAATATTCGTCCCCGAATACCTGCAGGCACTTCTTCCTGGAGCATGGTATTCTGAACCACTCCCAGCCAGGAGAATGCAATCCCGGCAACTAAGGCAACAATAATCATAAACCAAATTACAATCAACCAGTAGCCAATGAGAAAAAGAATCCCATAAAGAAGAGTAACCGTAACTACAATCAAGGGGCGGTTAACATCGGGGGGTAATAGCCCGATGGTGACAGCACCAAGGATCATTCCGACCGCGACGATACCGGCAAAGATGCCTACACCACTGGTACCCATATTTAATACCTGC
>CAKZPX010000333.1 GCA_937139435.1 uncultured bacterium | reverse complement strand
CGCCCCATGTACTTCAACTACGGCAATGGATGGACCGGAGGACATAACGTAATCGGCTACGTGATGCCTAAGTAGCCTTGATATGAGAACTCTAAAATCACGTCTACCGGGTTAAGTGATATTTTGACAGTCCGTTACTGTTGTTTATTTTGATAATTTGCGTCGAGAATCTATCTTGTCGGTTGGTGGATTATCGTTAATTGATAAAAAGGTTTTATAGATATTCAAAGAGTCGATCAGTTTAATATATTACAACCGTATCTATTTCAGCCTTATAATTGTGTTTCTGAAGTATCAGAATAGCTTTTACCTATCCATGAAAGTCCGTGCTTTGCGGCTCACCCAAAAGTGAGTGAAAGCGGTGATGTGAGGAAAGGAACAGTCATGACATTAAAATCCAGATATTTGAAAACCGCCTTTGTCATTGCGCTTGTGAACATCATACTAGTTCTTATTTTTTCGGGGTTGGCTACCGCTGACAATTGGGAAATGGTAGCTCATGGAGGGATGGGCGGAGCATTCTCTTATTACTCGTACGGTGCATATTCTACCGCGGTTTTTGGCTCATATTTGTATGTAGGAACGAACAACGAAAGCGTGGGCTGCCAGATTTGGCGTACCGCGGATGGCATAAACTGGACGAAAGTAAACACGGATGGTTTCGGTGATGCGCGAAACAGGGCTGCATTCTCAATGTCCGTTTTCGGTTCCAATCTTTATGTTGGGACGTGGAACGATTCCGTGGGCTGCCAGATTTGGCGTACCGCGGATGGCATGAACTGGACGAAAGTGAACACGGATGGTTTCGGTTACGTAAACAGTAACAAAATTGCATTCTCAATGTCCGTTTTCGGTTCCCATCTTTATGTTGGCACCGGCGTGTACGGAGATGAAGGATCTTCTCCTGGCTGCCAGATTTGGCGCACCGCGGATGGCATAAACTGGACGAAAGTAAACACGGATGGTTTTGGGGACTCAAATAACGACGCCGCATTTTCCATGCGTGTGTTTGCTTCGCAAATTTATGCTGGCACTTACAACCGGAGCACCGGTTGTGAGGTTTGGCGTAGTTCAGATGGCACCACCTGGTCTCAGGTCAATGGTGATGGGTTTGGGGACAGTCAAAATTGGGTAGCTTTCTCCATGGAGGTGTTCGGACTGGATCTTTACGTTGGGACTGGCGCTGGCGAGGGGACAATAGGATGCCAGGTGTGGAGAACATCGAACGGAACAAATTGGACGAAAGTAAACACTGACGGGTTCGGTGATAACAGAACTCGCGCCGCCACTTCAATGGAGGTATTCGGCTCGGACCTGTATGTGGGAACTCGTAATGAAATAGACGGTTGCCAGATCTGGAGGAGCGCGGACGGCACAAATTGGACAGAAGTTATCCCCGAAGGTTTTGGTGACACTTCAAATAGAGAAGTTTCCGCACTGGTTGTGTTCGCAACTGACCTCTACGCTGGTACTGTCAATTGGGGCACGGGCTGCGAGATATGGCGTTCGACGAACGGGGAATTCTGGATGCAGGTTAACACTGATGGTTTTGCGGAGCCGAGAAGTACTGCCGTCTCATCAATGTGTACTTTCGGCTCGCATCTTTATGTGGGAACCCGAAACGATTCGGTCGGTTGTCAGGTCTGGAGAAGCGCTGATGGCACAAA
>CAKZPX010000332.1 GCA_937139435.1 uncultured bacterium | reverse complement strand
AACAGTCAGGGGCTGGTAACCGATGCCATCCGGCTGGCTGACCCGCTGGTTGATTTCTCTCGTTATGACAGAGATGGCGATGGATTTGTTGATGGGTTGCTGGTAGTTCATGCCGGTCCGGGCGCTGAGGAGACCGGCAGGACGACCGATATCTGGTCGCATAAGTGGCAGTTGACCGACCCGGTTTTCGGTTCGCCGGGTGCGGAGATGACCGGTGATGGAGTTAGTGTTGATGTCTTCTCAGTGCAACCGGAGCGATTTGAGGACGGGCGGATGGTTACAATCGGGGTGTTCTGTCATGAGTTCGGGCATATCCTTGGTCTGCCCGACCTTTATGATACCGATTACTCCAGTTCAGGTCTGGGATTTTTCTGTCTGATGGCATCTGGTGGCTGGGGAAGGGCGGATGAGACAGAGCCATACGGTAGTTCACCGGTTCATCCCTGTGCCTGGTGTAAGTATCTTCTGGGCTGGTTACAACCGGATTCGGTTGAGCAGGGGGTAGTTGATTCGGTTTATGCCCGATTAGCAGCAGTGGCAGAATCTGCCAGTTGTTACCGGATACTGAAAAACCCGCTTGGTGTTGACTGGTCTTATTCCCGCTCCGGGGTGGGCGAGTATTTTCTTGTTGAGAATCGCCAGCGCCGCGGTTTTGACCGTGGTTTGCCCGGTAGCGGGTTGCTGATTCTTCATATTGATGAGTCCCGTACGAATAATGACGATGAACGCCGACCGCTGGTCGGGATTTTACGTGCTGACCGGTCACCGTCTTATGCTCTGGACCGCAATGACCGGGGACGTGATGTTCATCTGTGGAAGGAAACAGATACCGGTGTCGGACACTGGACCACACCTTCTACCGCGTTTTATGAGGGCGTGCAAACCGGGGTGGTAATAGAAAAGATTTCTGCCTCAGATTTGGTGATGAGCGCGGTTATCCGGATAGCGCCACTTTTTCTGGGCAAGGTTTACTCCTTTCCCAATCCGGTGGTTATTGCCCGTGGTGCCACCCGGGCAACATTCGTTTATACGCCAACCGATAGTGTGCGTTTGACCGGTCGGTACCCGAGTTTCCAGGTGATGATTTACAATCTTGCCGGTGAACCGGTGCGGGTGCTGTCCCGGGAACCAGAGGAGATAAATCGGGAGCGCCGTTCGGCTTACTGGGATTTAAAGAATAAGCATGGTAGACCGGTGCCGAGCGGTCTTTATTTTTATATAATTCAGATAGAGGAAAACGGGATAAAAGAACAGAATATCGGCAGGTTAACAATCATTAGGTAAGGAGGAGAAAATGAATATAAATCTTGCTGGCAGATGTGCTGTGGTTACCGGTGCCGGTGCCGGGATGGAACTGGGTGCCGCGCTGACGCACGATGATGTTACCGGGGATGACGATCTCACCCCCGAATTTCTTGACGCCGAGACGCCGTCCGGCGCTGTCGCGCCCGTTGCGGGAGGACCCGCCGGCCTTCTTGTGTGCCATGAAACCCTACTCCTCAGGCTTGGGCCGCGTCGCCGTCCTCGGCGCCCGACCGGGTGGTAGCAACGGCCGCGACCGCGGCCACGGCCGCCGCTGCGGAGGAGTGACGGTGGCGACTGGCGGCCTGGGCGGGATTCGGGTGGATCGACAACGGCGAACGAGGAGGCAGGTGTCATGAGCATCGCGACCACGAACGAGACGCACGGCGGCACCTTGGTGCGGCCCGCCCGCAAGGGGCCGACCGTCTCGGAGTTCCTCTCCACCTACGTCTTTTCCAAGGACCACAAGGTCATCG
>CAKZPX010000331.1 GCA_937139435.1 uncultured bacterium | reverse complement strand
TAAAGATGGTGTGATTACCGACATCTTTGAGATGGCACCGCTGGACACCACGAGTCGCTATGTATCATCAATACCGGTGCGTTACGCCCTGGAGGTAAATGCGGGGTGGTTTAAGAGTGGCGGGATAAAACCCGGGGACACTGTTGCCGGTTTACCACGCTGAAACGATGAGCGGGTTTGACAGAAGGGCATGGTGCTGGTATCTTTGGAGAGAGGATAGATTGAAGTTTCTGCAGGCACTGCTTCTGGTTTTGATTCTGGGGTTAGTGGTGGGGTGTGCCTATTTTAATACCTTTTATAATGCCCGGTCGTATTACCGGAGCGCGTTGTTATTGAAAGACCAGGGGCAGTCTGCCCAGGCAAAGGCAAATTTTGATAAGGCGATAGAGAAGTCAGCGCTGGTTATCTCGCGCTGGCCCAGGTCGCGCTGGGTTGACGATGCGCTGTTTATTATCGGCAAGAGTTATTACGAACAGGGTGAATATCGCCGGGCAATTAAGTCCTTTGAACAGCTGGAAGTGGCGTTTCCCGGTTCATCATTTGTGCCCGAGGCACAGCTTTATCGTGGGCTGGCACTTTTAAGGGCTGGTGAGCCGGGTGCGGCGCTGGTGGTTCTGGATGGGGTCAGGGCACGCTATCCGAGATTGCGCCCGATAGCAGAGTTTAATCTGGCGATGCACAGTATCGCGATCGGTGAAGAGGATGAAGGGATTGATTCGCTCCTGTCATTCATCAAGCGGAATCCCCGTTCGTCCTATCGTCGGGAGGTTACGCGGGAACTGGCAGAAGGGTACCTGCGGCTTAAAGATTACCAGTCGGCTGAGCAGTGGTTCCGACGCTATATTGAAGTGGAACCGAAATCCCGGTTAAGGGCAGAGGCAGAGGTGAAGGTGGCAGAGTGTCTTCTTAAACAGGAGAGGTATAACGAGGTGCTGGGTATGGCAAGGCAGGTGCTGGGCAAGTATACCGAGCTGGATGAAAATCTGAGGGTGATAATTGGCAGGGCGTATCTGGCGTTAGAACGGGAGGATGAGGCGCTGGCAACACTCCTTCAGGTGCGGGGAAACAATTTCTATGGTGCGGCGGCGGCATTTCTTATCGGCTCTTTTTATGAGGCGCAGGGCGATTTTTCCCGGGCAAGGGTTTACTATGACAGCGCCCGGTTGCGGAGAAGTGATTCCGAAGAAGGGGTACTGGCATTGAAACGGCTGGCTTTACTTGCGGCTCTGGCAGATGATACCACTGACCGGAGGGATGTCTCGGAGAAGAAATTTCTCCTTGCCGAGGTTTACAATCTTAACTTAGAGGATTATGACAACGCCCTGAAGGTGTATCAGGAGGTGGCAGACTCCTTTCCCCGCAGCGGGTGGGCACCCAAGGCGTTATTTTCTCAGGCGTGGATTTTACTGCGGAGAAAGGCGGATACCCTGGCGGCGGTTGCGGTATTGAAGAAGATTATCGCGAACTATCCTGATACCGAATACGCCCGGGAATCAAGACGAATTTTAACGCAGCTGGGGACAGAGAGGTGAAACAGAAATGGTTAGGGAACGGATGGCAGGACGGGTACCGGTAGCTGCGTTCGGGCGGGTGAAGGAGTG
>CAKZPX010000330.1 GCA_937139435.1 uncultured bacterium | reverse complement strand
AGCCGCAAGAGTTAAAATCGCCAGAATACTCTTGCCGTTTACCCAGATACCATCTTTCCCCAGACGCACCTTTGACTTAAACCGCTCTGCAATCCGGACAAACTCAGCTGCGGGGCGGGCGTGAAGCCCAACCGGACCACCAATCACCAGATTTTCTCTAATCATTTAATTAAAGCCGGTGGCTAAATATACCGCCTAACCTTGTGCAGTCAACACTTTCTCACTACCTCTGTTAGATCCCGCTTCGGTCTCGAACAGGTAGGTTATGCAAAGATGGCGCGGTAGAACCATCCTTCCCTCTATTACATTTTGAGCCTTCGCACTTTTACTCCCGCTTCATGTAAAAATCGGCGAGCAAATTCATCCGGATAGTCAGCGGCAATAACAAATTCCCGGATCCCGGCGTTAATCAACATCTTCGCACAGGTTATACAGGGTGCATGGGTACAGTAAAGTGTGGCACCGGCAACACTGATACCAAATGATGCTGCCTGCACCAGAGTGTTCTGCTCAGCATGAATACCACGACAGATCTCAATCCGCTCACCCGGCGGAATACGCAGTTTCTCACGTAAACAGCCAGTTTCAACACAATGTGCCAGACCGTGCGGCGCACCATTGTAGCCGGTACAGAGAATTCTTTTGTCTCGCACCAGCACCGCTCCAACCTTACGCCGCAGGCAGGTAGAACGTTCCGCCACCAGTCGGGCGATGGCGATAAAGTATTCATCCCAGCCCTTACGTTTACTCTGTTTCTCTCTGCGCGGCATAACTTAACGCAGTAACACCGCCTTTACCACACTTTCCCCATCTGGAGTTAGCAGTCTAATCCAGTAAATACCATCAGCAACTCTCCGTCCTCGCCCATCCCTGCCATCCCAGGTAAACTCATGATCACCAGATCGTTGGACTCCCGCATCCCAGTTACCCACCAATCTTCCTGCACCATTATAAACTAAAATTCGCACCCTTCCTGCTGTTGGTAATGAATACCGCAACAGCACCCTGCTCTTTACTGGACTACCCTTGAGAGCAATGACCAGGCGTCCGGGGATGCTGGATGGCGTTAAATCCTCGGCAAATCCGCTTGAATAATCGGTAGAAAACTTTATTGCCCTGCCTGGATAACCGGTGATACTACTGTACAACTGACAGAGCTGGGAATGAGCAACACTATCATAGGTTGCAATCCGGGAATAACTCCAGGGCCACATCACTGAAGTTGTCCCGCTGTGATAGGTCATTGTGATAACAAACTGTCCCCTCTGGAAAAAATTCCTAAATCCTCGTGTCTCGGGTTGACTCCAGGGAGCATTTGCTCCTGACTCCTAATTCCAGGCGTAGCCGTAATCCCGATTAAGGTCAACATTGTTAGAATTACTCCGTGTCCGGTTTATCAATCCCTCCGGATTAACGCAGGGTATAATCCAGATTTCCCGGGTATTAACCAGGTGGGTTATCAGGGGGTCAACCCCGTAACCCTCGGTTAACTGCCGGACAAAATACCAGCATATCTCAGTCCCGATGTTTTCATTGCCATGGGTTGTACCATCCCACTCCAGCCGGGGACGATGATTTTCCACCGCAGGATTCTCGGTAATCTTCAGCGCAATAACGTACTTGCCGGTGGGCGAAACCGCAATCGTCTCTAACTGGCATATATTGGGATAGGTGTTAGCAATCAGCGCAAATGTGTCCTTTATCTCCTGATACGAGTGATATCGACCAAAATCCTCTCCTGGACACTGTTCAATCGCCCACTGACGCATATCGGACACCAGAATCTCAATCCGGTAGCCCCGGGCAATAAGTTTCTTATAGGTGGGCTCGGTTATCGCACCGACAAAAAAATCGTCGGCAACCTCGTAGAACTCCAGAACATCCTTTGCCACCATTTCCAGCTGGCTCCGGGGACAGAAAACCTTGACTTTCATCTCTTTCGTCTGCCCGGCAACGGTAAAACCAGTGGCAAGCAGAACGAGTACCAGCACGACCATTATTTTCCGCATCGCGCCCACTCCTTTTTATACTTCAAAGACGCTCCTGCTTAAAAGAAAATACTGTCAACAACCAGCACCGTTTCAGGCAAAGACCAGTCAGAAATAAAACCCTTCCTGTCCTTTGCCCGACAGCGCACTTCATAAAGTCCCGGGGTTAAATAGACATGCCGGTCATAAACAATCGCTCCGGGAATAACAAAACTGCCCCATTCACCATACCCATCACCCCAATCAAATTGCAGGGCAACTGATTCTCCTAATGGATGCTGGACAGAGGAGAAAAATGCCACCGTATCCTGAACCAGAACTGTGTCCGGACCGGCAGGACGACGGGGCACCAGTGGCGTGTAAAATTTGATAGTTACCATTAAGGTGTCAGACCAGCCTGATTCCTGTCGGGCATCCCTTGCCTTCACCCGTAAAAAGTAGTTTCCGGTATCAACAAAAACCATCTCCTGATAATACTCCACACCGGAAGGATACCAATCACTCCATCCAGATACCAAACCACCGTTCCCCTCAAAAAAATATTGCAGCGAATCGCCCTCCTTGTCCACCGCGACAGCGGAAAAAACCAGGGTATCAACGGGTCTCCCTCTCTGGGGACCAAAAACAATCGGGGCTGAGGGGGGTTGATTGCTACAACCACTGGCAAAAATAAAAACAACCGTTAATACCAATCCCCGCAATAACAGTTGCATTACTCTCTTACCGGATTTCATCGGTCTTAAAATGGTAAACTAAACTTAATCCAAGTCAATGATTTTGCTGTAGCATGTTAAAACATCAGTAACAGCACCACGCCGAAGTGCCGCTACTACCTTTTATACAATAACACACCTGTGAACCATCTGGTTAAAATAATAAGTGCCCGGTTAATATATCGAATAGAAAAAGATGAGAGTTAAACAGGAAGATTAGGTGAAACAGTACCCCGATTTTTAACTTACTACCGAACAGGTGGTTATAGCCAAAGTTAAACCCGGGGATATCCCCCGCCCACCCTCGCAACGCATCTTTCAAAAGGATAATTACTTGTAAATACGCAGGTTAGTTTAATGTCTCACTTTTTAATGCCATCTCTTTTACCAACAATGTTCAGAGAAGAACTCCTCCAATTACCACCACAGTAAGATGCTTGTTCACCCCGGATTGAAAAGAAATAATAATCAAAGAACCGGCATCGTTAAAAGCACAAATTAGTTTAATCAGAGAGGAATTATGGCTGACGGTTAAGCCATAGATGGTAGTCAGTTATATCCCGGTCAAGAACGAGGCGCCGCAAAAGAACCACACCTCTGCCTTTTTTCGGCAGGGGCTCACGATTTGCCTCCAGACGTTTAATAACGGTCAACAAAAACACTCCCAGACAGAACCAGGTAACAACGCTGTTACGCTGTAATAACAACGCCAGAACCGGCAGGATTGCCAGAAATAATAGCACCACCACTGCACCGGCACGAATAATCCTGCCCATCCCGAGAGCGACAAGGAGCCCAATTGCTCCGGATGGAAAAAGGACCGCCAGCGCGCCCAGGATAACACTCACGCCTCTCCCCCC
>CAKZPX010000329.1 GCA_937139435.1 uncultured bacterium | reverse complement strand
AACGTCTGATAAAAGAGATTTATTTTGAGAAGGATAGTCAGCGGGGTGTAGAAGGCACTTTTCGCTGGCTGGTGGAAGAGGTGGGCGAACTGGCACGGGCTTTAAGGCACAATCGGATAGAAGAAAAGAAGGAGGAGTTTGCCGATGTTTTTGCCTGGCTGGTGAGCCTTGCCACTCTGGTGGATGTGGATATGGAAGAGGCATGTGGTAAATACCGGTCAGGCTGTCCCAAGTGCCGGAGAAGTCCGTGCCGGTGTGGGGAGTCGTATCCGGTTAAGTATTCGGATGGAGAGATAAATAAGTAAAAGGAGTGTTATGGGTGTAATTACTCTTTTATTAACGCTTGTCCTGAATCAGGCATCACCACCGGTTATCCTGGCGCGTGATACCCCTGATGATGCTGGAAAAAGTATTACCATCCGCTGGCAGTTAACAGGAGAGGAAGTTCCAGAAGGGTTGATTTTAGAGCGGGGTGATACAACCGGTTGTTTTCAGGTTCTTGGCGTCTTGAGTTCAACCGAGACCGGTTTTGTTGATGAGGATGTGTGCGATGGTGTCGGGTATTACTATCGGCTGGGTGCGGTGTTTGGTGCGGATACGGTCTGGAGTGAACCAACCCCTTTGGTTAAGAGTGCGCCGCAGTGGTTTAACCGGGCACGATTAAACATCCTGATTGCGATGCTGGTGTTTTTTGCCCTGGTGATTTATTTTATTGAACACGCAAAGGCGGGCAGATATCTGTTTATTCGGCGCATTGCCGGGTTGGATGCGGTTGATGAGGCGGTTGGTCGGGCAACAGAAATGGGAAAGCCGATTGTTTATGTGCCGGGTTTGGGTTCGGTTGCCGATATCGCCACCATCGCTTCACTAAATATCATGGGTGAGGTGGCAAAAAAGACCGCCCAGTATGACTCGGCGCTTCTGGTGCCGAATCGCGACCCGATTGTTTATACCGTGGCACGAGAGGTGGTTAAAGAGGCATACACCCGTGCCGGCAGACCGGATGCCTTTCGTCCGGATAACATCTTCTATGTTACATCGGAGCAATTCGCCTATGCAGCAGCGGTTGACGGTTTGATGGTGCGGGAGAAACCAGCAACAAACTTCTTTCTGGGCACATTCTGGGCCGAGTCGTTGATTCTGGCGGAGACCGGCGCAACAACCGGGGCGATTCAGATTGCTGGAACGGATTCGGTATTTCAGTTGCCGTTCTTTATTACCGCCTGTGACTATACGCTTATTGGCGAGGAGTTATACGCCGCCAGCGCCTATCTCTCCCGGGAACCGCTTTTACTCGGTTCGCTTAAAGGTCAGGACTTTGGTAAACTGTTGATTCTGGTGGTGATTGTGCTTTCTTCCATACTGTTGCTACTCTCCCGGATATCGGGGTTACAATTTTTAAGTGCCATAATCAAGTTCTTCAACGTAAGTTAAGGGGGTGCTATGCGCCGGACATTACCACTGGCGATATGTTTAATAATGGGGATTGTGATGATGGTGCAGTTTTTTGTCCCTCATCCGATTTCAGTTGGTTTCTATGACCTGACGACAAAATGGATCAGGATTGTTTCCGCTTTTGCACTGGTCCTGGGTGTGGGCAGTTTGATCCTGTATCATATTGATCGACTCCAGAGAAAAAGACCGGGCTGGGCTTATTCTATTGTTACCCTGATTGCTCTGGTTGGAACGGCGATTACTGGACTGGGCTGGGGGGTGAAACCGGGTGCACCATTGCAGGAGATAATATTTAAAAACATCCTGGTACCGCTGAATGCATCAATGTTTGCGATTCTGGCATTTTATATGGCATCAGCAGCATATCGGGCATTCCGGGCGAGAACAAAAGAAGCGGCGCTTTTGTTGATTGCGGCATTTCTGGTGATGTTGGGTATGGTGCCGGTTGGTGCGGCGATCTGGGGCAAGTTACCCGATGTGGCGGAGTGGATTCTTTCAGTTCCCAATATGGCGGCGAAACGGGCAATCCTTTTTGGTGTGGCGCTGGGCGCGATTGCGACCTCACTCAAGGTTATTCTCGGAATTGAACGGGGCTGGCTGGGAGGAGGTAAATAATGGGATTCTGGGAGCGTCTTTTAAAGATTGACCGCAAGATAATTTTTATTGTGATGGCGGTACTGGTACTTTTTCCGCTTCTCAAACCACTGGGGCTGGGCGTGGGTTCGGGACCGCGAGCAAAGGCGGTGTTTGATGCTGTTGATTCAATTCCACCGGGTAAAACGCTTTTAATCTCGGTTGATTTTGACCCGGCGTCAATGCCCGAGCTCTATCCGATGCTGGTGGCGCTGATGCGGCATGCCTTTGCCCGTGATGTCAGGGTGCTTCTGTGCGGACTATGGATTACCGGTGCCGGACTGGCAGATAAAGCGGTTACGGAAATAGCGCCGGAGTATGGTAAAGAGTACGGTCGGGATGTTGTTTATCTTGGCTGGAAGGCAGGTGTGGATGCGGTGATTCTGGGAATGGGCGAAAATATCAAAAATGTCTTTTCGGTTGATTACTACGGACACCCGCTGGATTCTCTGCCGATGATGCAGGAGGTGACAAGGCTACGGGATATTCCATTTATGGTGGCAATCTCGGCCGGAACCCCCGGGTTCTCAGACTGGCTACTTTACGGACATTCACGCTATGGTCTGCGTGTTGGTGCTGGTGTAACTGCGGTCTCAGCGGCAGACGCCTATCCCTATCTTCAGACTGGACAGTTGACCGGACTTCTGGCAGGGATGAAGGGTGCGGCAGAGTATGAGGTGCTGGTGCAGCGTCATAATTACAGTAAGGCTTACATGCCAGCGGTGGCAGCAATGGACTCCCAATCGCTGGCCCATATCGTGATTCTGGTATTGGTGGTTATTGGCAATATCGCCTTTTTTGTGACCAGAAAGAGAGGGAGGTAATATGCACATCTCAACCGATATCTGGACCTGGGTTGCGGTGATATTGACATTTGGTATCTTTTCCTTTCTCTGGAAAGACAATCCGTTTTACAAATTCTGTGAGCATCTGTTTGTTGGTGTCTCGGTTGGCTACACCATTGCGCTGACCTGGTATAATTCGGTTTATCCTGATTTGATTACACCGTTGTTCCGTCAGGGTAAACCATTGTATGTTATTCCGTTTCTGCTCGGTCTGTGCTACTTCTTCCGATTCATTCCGAAGGCTTCGTGGCTGGTAAGGATACCAATGGGATTTGTGCTCGGCTGGGCATCAGGAGTGGCGATACCAGCGTTTTTCCAGACCAACGTTATTAAACAGATTCAGGGGACGCTGTTGAGCCCGGCGCTATTTGCGCGCTGGGATGTTTTTCTCTGGGCATTGATCTCTTTTATCGGGGTTATCTGTTCGGTGCTGTATTTCTTCTTTTCCCGTGAGCACAAAGGTGCGCTGAAGGTTGCTGCTGAGACCGGAATCGTCTTTCTGATGATCGGGTTTGGTGCGTCGTTCGGATATACCGTTATGGCACGCATGTCACTTTTAATTGGCAGATTCCAGTTTTTACTTCGGGACTGGCTCGGTGTAATAAGGTAACACCGGACACCGATGCTGTGGAACTTGCTGCTTTCCCTTCTCATAACCGGGGCGACCGGGGGCTGGGAATATGTACCGACCGATTCAAGGGTTTATGAAGACCTGGATTTATTGAAGACCTCAGGGTTGATTAATTCTCTACCGGGCAGCAGCCGTCCCTGGACGCGTCGGGAGTGTGTCAGTCTCTTTCTGGAAGCGGATTCTCTGGCGCGTCAGAAACTGCAGTTAAGTCCGGCACAACGGGGAGCGCTGGCACGGCTATTCTGGGAGTTTGGCACCGAGGTCAGTAATATAAATGGACGGAAGCCGCTATTCAATGTCCGGTTAGATGAAGGGAATGTCTTCTTAGACTATTTTTCGCGCCTGCGCCTGGAGAAGGAAAAACAACGGGCAGGAGTAGGGATTGTTTTAAATAATCACCCATCAGACCGGTTCTTTTTTTACGAGCGGATAGAGGCGACAGTAATTAATCCTGAAGAGAGCGGAATGTTTGATTCCTGTGGCTGGCATTTTCCCGGCACGCGGGTGTTACCGTGGCGAAACCGGGTTTTATGGGAGATGGAGCGGGCATATTTGGGGTTTAAGATGCCCTGGTTGAGGATAGCATTTGGCAGAGACCGATTTTTCTGGGGTCCTGGTTATCTTTCCTCGGTGATGCTTTCTGACCATGCACCAAGTCTCGACCATATTCAATTCCGCGCCCAGGGAAGGAATATCAGGTTTCTCAGTTTTACTGCTATTGGTTCCCGCTGGAATGAACGACATCGTTTTGTCTCCGGACAGCGGCTGGAGGTGCAGCTTTTCCGCAGGCTGGTTCTGGGGGGAGCAATGTTTAACGTTTA
>CAKZPX010000328.1 GCA_937139435.1 uncultured bacterium | reverse complement strand
AGAACAAAAAGTGCGCAGATATAAACCAGACGCACCTTGCGGGCATCAAAACCGAATAGATTAACCACAAGGGCAATGAGAAGAATCACCGCCACCGTCGCAACCAGTTTGATCGCCAGCGCCCGGTTAACCTGACTGCGCCCGGTTGCCCGGTCCCGTGCCAGTTCCCGGGAACTGACAATGCCCAGCCCCAGGTCGGCAACCACTGACCACATCGTCACAAAGGCAACTGCAAATGAAAGGACACCAAACTCCTCAACACCCAGATGGCGGGCAGCAAAGAGATAAAAGAAAAACATTATCACCTTGTTGGCGATATCGGCAAGGGAAAGAAAAATTGTATTGCGGGCGATGCGCCGGGTAGCGACTACCGGGTGGTCAAAACCGTCAAAATCGGCATCCACAGAACAAAGCGACCTTTCTCAATTGAGCTTACCCTAATGCTTCTGACGCCGGGAAAAAATCCTTTTAAGCTCAGACCACAGCGCCAGCCACCTTTCGTATTCCTCCGGTCTGTTGAGACGCAGGTAAACAAAATACTCTGCGGTGTATGCCAGCGCTACACCGACAAAAAGGCTGAAGACAAATGCGGCAAGCGTCATCAGCGACCGCCGGGGATAGGTGTGACGCTGGGGGGGCACCGCGTAGTCAAGAACGGTGAGTGTCGGCGCATCCCTTGCCTCCAGAACCTTGGCGTATTCATACTGCTGGCAGAGCATCAGATAGGTTTCTTCCTGAATCTTATAATCCCGATAGCGGCGGGCAAACTCCGCACCCACATCTGGAAGTCGAGCAAACGCTACCGCAAAACCAACACCAAACCCCTTACTACCCCCGACCTCCAGCCGCCGCAACTGCTCGGTAAACGCCTCCGCCTCCCGCTGGAGATTGCGATAATAAGGGTTATCCGGACTGGCAACATCCCGAAGCGCCTCCAGTTCTGCCTGTTTCAGATACGCCTGCGATTTCAATCGGGCATAGGCATCAATCGCTGCCCTTAACTCTTCGTCCACCGCAACAACATGATGCCGCGCCTGAAATGATTTTAACGACTCCTGGGCAACCGCCAGTGTGCTCTCTACCTCCAGCAAACGCCTTTCTAAAAATAACCTCATATTCCGACCCCGACTGATGTTGGAGGTGCGGAGAAAACTATCCAGTTCCGCAATATAGGCATTGGCGACCTTTGCCGCCAGCTGTGGTGTCTTGGCACCAACGGCAATACTCACAATCCCTTCCGCACCAACCCCGACTTTGGTCATTCCCTTTAGTTGCTTGCGCACCTGGTCGGTCTTTGTCGGCTTAATCCGGTAATAGTAAGCGATACTGCACCGTTCCGCCACCCGGTCCATAACTGTCCGGCTTAAAATGATACCCGCCATCAGGTCCGAAGCGGTACTGGCACCACCCAGCCCGCTGATGCGCAGTTTACTCAAACCACCCATTCCGGTGCCCAGGATACTGGTCAAGCCGAATATGTCCCCCTCATCTGTTGGTGGCAAGAGCTGGGCAGTGGCGGTATAACGTCGTGGTAGAACAAAAGTTATTGCCAGCACCAGCACCGTGATGATTAATGTGTTATAGAAAATCAGCCGGCGCCATTTTAAGATAACACCCAGATAGGTTGCCAGTCGGTTCACGAGAGAAGTGTAAGAAATGGTCTTTACTTGTCAACAGCTACCAGCACCCGCTCCAGGATGCGGCGGATGCGCACCGCCGCCCTGCCATCACCAAAAGGGCTCTTTCTTTTTGCCATCTGCCGGTAAAGCCCCGGGCTTTTTAATAACCGCTTCGTCTCGGAAAATATCCTCTCCGCACCGGTGCCCACCAGCCGGGCAACACCGGCGGCAACCGCCTCGGGACGCTCGGTCTTTTGCCTTAAAATCAAAACCGGTTTACCCAGTGCCGGCGCCTCCTCAGTTACACCACCGGAGTCGGTTAAAACAAGGTAAGCATAGGAGAGAACCTGAACAAAGTCCGGGTATGCCAGTGGCGGGATAAGAAATACCCGCTCTTTACCACCCAGGATGCTGGTAACC
>CAKZPX010000327.1 GCA_937139435.1 uncultured bacterium | reverse complement strand
CCTCGTCACAGATATAACCAGTAGAGTCGGATAGTGTCACAGCCTTGGCACCCATTTGATTCAACTTCTCTACGGTATACTGCGCCACATTACCAGAACCGGACACCAGGCATATTTTGCCTGCAAGCGTTTCGTTACGGGTAGCAAGCATCTCAGCAGCAAAGTAAACGGCACCGTAACCTGTTGCCTCCGGTCTAATAAAACTGCCACCCCAGTTTAATCCCTTACCGGTAAAAACTCCGGTAAACTCATTACGGAGTCGTTTATACTGACCGAAAAGGAATCCTATTTCTCTTGCGCCCACTCCAATATCGCCTGCGGGAACATCGGTATCAGGACCAATATGACGGAAAAGTTCATTCATAAAACTCTGACAAAAATGCATAACCTCGTTGTCCGATTTGCCCTTCGGGTCAAAATCGGACCCACCCTTTCCGCCACCTAACGGCAAAGTAGTCAGCGCATTCTTAAACACCTGTTCAAATGCCAGGAACTTCAAAAGTCCAAGATAAACTGTGGGGTGAAATCGTAAACCTCCCTTGTAAGGACCAATCGCAGAATTCATCTCCACACGAAATCCACGATTAACCTGAATTTCTCCTTTATCATCAACCCATGGCACCCGGAACATAATCACCCGTTCCGGTTCGCAGATACGTTCCAGTATCTTCGCCTTTCGATACTTTGGGTTTTTATCCAGAAACGACCAGAGGGAAGTTACCACTTCCTCCACCGCCTGGTGGAATTCTGGTTCGGCGGGGTTTTTCTTCTTAATCCATTCCATAAACTCCTGGACTGACTGTGACATTTTTTATCCTCCTTTTTATTTTAAAACTTCCTATCATCATCTCCGACTGATTGGCTGTCGGCGGTGTATTATAATTATTATCACCTCCTCGTCAATTAATGCAACTGAGGAAAAAATTCCCAATCAGCGGGAAAACAATACCCAGAATGTTTATGTTTGAAACAATTATGTATGCGGTTTATTATCGCAACTAAATAATGAGATAAAATGCCATCCGAATCGCTGCAAAAGTAGCTGTGCTGGTGCTAATTTCAGATTAAAAGATAAAGTTGTAATCAGATACAGAGTCCGCTTCAACGGCGCACAATTAATTTTTCACGCACGGTCACCTTCTGACTTTTAGATAAAGAGGAAAAATTCCGGGCACTGATTGTAAAAAGATAGACCCCGTTCGGCAATAATATGCCGTTCCTGTCCCGTCCATCCCAGAACACCTGATTATAACCGTATCCTGCTGAAACGTCTCCCAGGTCACGCACCAGTCTACCGCTTAAGGTGTATATCCTGATTCTAATTAGAGCGGACTGGTTCAAAACAAAAGTAAACACCCCATCTTTCCTGACCGGATTGGGATATACCAGTACTGAATCTATTTTTAATACGGTAGAAACATCAGGACAAACTATAAGCCGTGCCAGAGTTTTGTTAAGAAAATTATCCGCTATCGCAACGAAAAGTGAATCCATCGGTCCCTGGAGCATCACCGGCAGCCGGGCGCGGGCAGATTGGTAAGAACCGTCATCAAATATCAAAATGTCCGTCAGGTCAACCGCTTTTGTCGGTTGATTAATATAAAAACAGGGCGCCATTCCCGCTACCGGACCGACCAGAATACCGGAGGAATCTGTAACAAGCAGTTCAATTTCTATATTAGATGGAACAATCGCTGTATCTCTTAAACAGCGCCCGTTGGCATAAAACTCCACCTTTGGACCATACCTATCACCAGTCAGTGTTGATGAAGTATCAAAAGTTAACTGGTCGACAATTAAACTGAGATTTGTTGAGTCATTTTTTAAAACGGCGCTGAATCTACCGGAATTGGGTATCGGCGCATAAAAACCATTACCGGCGAAAATCGTGTCTAAAGAAATGCCGCAGGGCACTACACCCTCACAGTAGAACCTGCCGTTCTTCATCCGGAAATTACCTCGCGTAAGCACCGGTCCGGGTAGAGAATAAAAAATATTGCTCCCCAGTGGTGATTGATAACACCGTGTCGCCCGAAGACCGAAAAGACGCCAATCCACATCACCATCTTCTGATCCCAGTATTATCTGCCCGCTGAATTTTCTGCCCGGAGTCAGGGTATCAGGTTCAACTGCCGGCGTCTGGTTTAATAAAAGCGGTGTACGCAGAACAGTCATCGGCTCTCCAAAAAGGTGATAACTCCGATCAGTTGGCCATGCGGTAAAAAAACACTCTCCAATTGTTTTTGTCGGGTCGGAAAAAAGTGGCGAAAATAAGTTGCGGGCAAATATAAGATTATTTCCGGAAGGGGTAGCGGTTGAAGCCGCAACCGCAGCGATGGCACCTTCTTTCCTCCGAACCAGTTCCTCGGCAATACATTCTGACCTTGTGTCATCAAATCTTCCTACCGAGCAACTACCAAAGAAGCAGAATGGAACTCGACCCTCGTTTTTTACATCCGGAACACGGACAACAGTAAAAACCTCTTCATGGGTAAGGGAATGAGCAGCACCGTGACCGAAAAACACCCAGAGGAGTGACCCCAAGTTTAACTGATGAAATAGCGCATCATTAGCCTGGGGTTTGCTTTTCGTGCCTAAAAAAGGAAATTCGGTAAGATAAACCTTAACCGGGTCAAACAGATTACCCGCCAAACTTGCCATTACTTCGCACTGGTCAATGTGTCGGAAACGGAGTTCATCAGGACGGTCAGGGTATCGCAAATACTCATCATCGGCAAGAAGCAGAAGGCGCCGGGGCCAGTATCCATTTGCCGCTTTCTCGTAACATTTTAACTTCTCAAGAAAAATTCTGAATTCCCCGGTATTACGTACCGGCAGACGCGCCAGAATCAAATCCGGTGCGTTTCCCTGTCCGTCCAGGTCCGCGTACCAGATATCCAGCGCTAAAGCACTCCGATCCCCGGTTTCCGGGTTAAGTCCGTAGCCAACTTCATAAGCAGGGACACCCGGTGTTTTAACACGGCGCAAATTATTCCGATAATCGTAAGTAGCATCTCCCACCAAAAGAACGTATACCGGTCTCTTTACCTGCAAAAAATGTTTAACCGCCCAGGGTTCCTCCATCCCGAAGCAAAAATCATTATACAGTTCCTCAAGGGTAACCACCCGTGTCTGCATCAGTCCCCCCTGACGCTCCGAATTATTTCGATAACGGGCAAGTTCGTAAGCCGGACCGGC
>CAKZPX010000326.1 GCA_937139435.1 uncultured bacterium | reverse complement strand
CCCTTGCAAAAAAGAAACCCGTGGTTTATTTACACCGGTTTAATCTGTCGAGCAAGAGGTTTTGATCGTATCTTGCTGGCTCTGGCATCAATAGTAAAAAACGGTTTTCCGGAAGCCAAACTGCTCGTCAGGGGAGAATTCAATCCCCAGGAACAGACAGAATCCTGGGTGAAAAATTTTATCGTCCAGAATAATATTGTAAACAATGTATTATTCCTGGATAAACTTCCCTTCTATTCTCAGATATTTGAGATCATCAAACCATGCCTCGCAGGCTTCGTATTGTTACAACCGGAGCGAGGGAACGACTGGACAAACCAGCCCAATAAACTTTTTGAATTCATGGGTTGCGGGGTAGCAGTAATTGCGAGTGCCTTTCCGGAAATAGTCTCTGTTGTTGAGAAAGTTAATTGTGGCTGGTTGATAGATCCAACATCACCAAGAGCAATTGCTGAGGCAATGGTTAACACACTAACATCGCCCGAAGAGGCAATTTCCCGGGGAGTAGCAGGAAGAGAGGCGATATTAAGGCACTATAACTGGGGAGCCGCAGAGAAGGCATTAATTGGCACCTATCACCGAATCTTCTTTAAAAAAACTCATGAATAATTGGTTGGTTATGCAAAATGTGAGTCTCTACTTGCAACATATCCTTAAGCAAGAAGGTCTCCCGAATTATTATAATATCGGGTTCTACATCACCGAAACTCCGCATTACCTAATAATAAGTGATGTTCCTGTTCCATTATTAAATAAAGAATTTCGCCGGAAAAAAGTGGCTTACATTACGCCGGACGATTCGGATTTTCTTTCTCACGCCGGACTTGTTGATATTAATACATCTTGCTGGATTCCCTCTGAAGCCAATTGCGGAAAAAGTAATACCGGAGAATCAATCATTTTATCAGAAGAGACTGAAGAGGGAAGGTATATATTGATACCCTTTAACACGAAGCAAGTGTTAAAGCATCGCGGAAGTACTATAAAAGGATTTTTTCTCCCCGCCTCAAAATTACCGTATGAAAAAGTATCCAGCACCGATAGGGGAGGGATACGAAGACTTGTTATCGCAGCAATTCAAGAAATTTTCCGCCAAAAAGGTATTCCCTATATTCGAATTTCTTATGTTCCAGGAAATTCTCCATCATTATTTGGAATTCGGCTGGATACTGATTTCTGTCCTCTTCCAGTAATAAAACAGGCAGTTAATCTCGCTGATAAAATCGGAATGCGCTGGACCTGGTTTATTAATACTGGCGCCCTCGCATCTGCCCTTAAAGATTTAAAAAGTATTCTTGCGGGACAGGATATTCAGATTCACTGTTACCGGCACTGGGTTTACGAGCAAGTTGACGAAAATCGGAAGAATATTTCAACCGCCCGAGAGTTACTGAATAAACATGGAATAAACCCAACTGGCGTTGCCGGTCCTTATGGAGAATGGAACATAAATTTTCAACGGGCGTTAGAACAATTGGGGATTGAATACTCTTCGGAATTTAGTTATTCATACGACGATTTACCCGGTAGACCAATAATTGATAATCAGAAGAGCCCGGTAGTTCAAATACCTGTTCACCCGGTATCAATGGGGAGACTGGCATGGGCAAAAGCAAACCATAAGGCTATTTTAAAATATTATCAAGGCTTAATTGATCGTCAGGTTGCTCGATCAGAACCGTGTTTTATCTATGATCATCCTGAGTGGATTGTAAAATACAAAGAACTCTGGCAGGATATAATTCAATATGGAAAAGAACGTTGCGGCAACTGGTCAACTTTAACTGAATATTACCAGTGGTGGTGCGGACGCGAGCGGTCTTCATATACTGTAATAGCAAATGGAAAGGATTTAGAAATCAAAGCTGAGCCACCAACCAGAGAAATGTCATTGGTAATAAATTATAACGGACAGAAAGCCGTTATCCCGTTCAGTTCCGAAAGAATAAACATTGATAATTTGGTGTGGACCGAAATAACATATTTAAAATTTAACAGGTTAGAAGTCTACACGCGAAGGCTGCCTTTTAGTTATTTACTTTATGAAAACTTAAGGGAGATACGCAAGCAGTTGATATTGCAAAAAGAGAAAAAGGAAAGGGAATAATGAAAATTCTCTTGGGTTCTTTTTCAGGAATAACTGTGCTTGGCGGCGGAGTAAATATACAGGTCCGTTCTCTTGCCCGGGCACTGGAGCAAGCAGGGGTAATGGTGGAGTTATTTAATCCGTGGAAAGAATACAACCTGAAAGAATTCGATTTGTTTCATCTCTTCGGTGCGAATACAGGAACATATCACCTAGGCAGAGCAATTAAAGGGCTTGGAATGAGGTTAATTGTCACGCCCGTGTTTTACAGCCTCCATAGTTACTCAAGACTGAAACTAACACTCGGTATTATCAGATGCTTGCGCAAATTGGGCGGAATATGGAGTGAACATTCACTTTGTAAGGAACTGTGCGATATGGCGGATCTTGTTCTCGTCAATACCAGAGCAGAATTGAATCTCATTAAGAATGGGTTCACTATCCCGGAAGAAAAAATAGGTTTGATACCTAACGGAGTGGATAAAAGATTTTTCTCCGCATCTCCGGACTTATTTATCAATAAATTTGGATGGCAGAATTTCGTGCTCTATGTAGGACATATTGGCTGGGGTAGAAAGAACCTACTACCCATGTTAAGGGCAGTGAAAAAACAGGATATTCCCACTGTTTTTATTGGAACTGTTATTAAAAATGAATATGGGAGAAAATGCCAGGAGATAATATCAACCGCCCCGAATATAAAATTAATTCCAACTTTAGAACACTCCTCGCCAT
>CAKZPX010000325.1 GCA_937139435.1 uncultured bacterium | reverse complement strand
CCACCCGACGCAAAAGCGCATCTTCGCTCACCCCGAGATGTGCCTCCAGCCGATCCAGTGTCTCCCGCTCCTGCTGGACCCGTTCAAACGCCTGCCTGCCCACCACCGCCTCAATTCGCCTTATCCCGGCAGCAACACCGGTCTCAGCAACGATGCGCAAAATGCCAATCTCACCGGTCCGGCGCAGATGTGTCCCGCCACACAGTTCCATAGAAAAATCTCCAATCCGCAAAACATTCACCTTTTCACCGTACTCTTCACCAAAAAACGCCAGCGCACCCATCCGCTTCGCCTCCGCCAGCGGCACATCCACCAGCCGTTCCACCACCAGATCTCTTACCACCTGTTCATAAACCATCCGCTCCACCGCTGCAATCTGCTCCGGATGTAGCGGCTCAAAAGCCGAAAAGTCAAAGCGCAACCTTCCCGGCTCAACTAAAGAACCCTCCTGCTTCACATAATCACCAACTACCCGGCGCAGCGCCGAATGCAATAGATGCGTGGCGGTATGCGCCCGCTCAATCTCCCGCCGGCGCTCCTTATCAATCGCAGCAAAAACTGGTCCTGACTTCGGCGCTCCGGACTGCAAAACCGCCCGCACCACCCGCACACCGTGCTTGTAATAACTATCCCGCACCTCAAACTCAAACCCCTCACCGACAACCCGACCGGTATCACCTACCTGACCACCCGCCTCAGCATAAAAAGGCGTGGCGCGCAGCACCAGTTCATAACTACCATCCTCATTCCGGTTAAAACTCACCAGTTCGGTATCTACCTCATCACACTCATAGCCAACAAACTCCACTGCCAACGGTGCGTCTCCGCTCACCGGTGCGGCCTCAGTCCCGCAGGCAATAAAGGTTGCCCGCCGGCTCCGCTCCCGCTGTTTCGCCATCGCCTGCTCAAAACCGGCAACATCCAGTTTTACCCCGGCATCATCTGCCAGTTCCTGCACCAGTTCAATATGAAAACCATAGGTATCATGCAAACGAAACAGTTCCTCACCAGGAATAGTCCCCTCCTGCCGGTAACGGGCAACGGTATCCTCCCACCGCTCAAGGCCTCCGGCCAGTGTCCGCAAGAATCGCTCCTCCTCA
>CAKZPX010000324.1 GCA_937139435.1 uncultured bacterium | reverse complement strand
CATGTGAAACTTTTGTTACCGTGGGGATGGTGCTGGTAGGCGGAGAGATAACGACGCGAGCATGGGTTGATCTGGAGCAATTGGTTCGCAGAGTGCTGCGGGAGATTGGCTATTTTGATACCAGTTGTGGACTAAGTGCCGATAGTTGTGCGATATTAAATGTTATCGGACGGCAGTCTCCTGATATTGCCCAGGGCGTTGATGTCGGCGGGGCAGGAGACCAGGGGATGATGGTGGGCTATGCCTGTCGTCAGACCGAGGAGTTAATGCCTCTGCCGATAGTGCTGGCTCATAGATTGGCGGCGAGGCTGGCAGAAGTGCGCCGAAAGGGAATTTTGCCTTATTTACGTCCTGATGGGAAAACCCAGGTTACCGTGGAGTACGTAGATGGGAAACCGGTGCGGATAGACAGTGTGGTTATCGCTGTCCATCATGATGAGTCAATTCTGACTCGCAATCGCAGGAGTATTACCCAGCGAGCCAGGGAGGAAATAAAACAGCAGGTGGTGATGCCGGTGTTACCGGAAGAATATGTTTACCGAAAGACCAAGTTTTTTGTGAATGAAACCGGCAAGTTTGTTATCGGTGGACCCCAGTCCGACACCGGTATGACCGGACGGAAGATTATTGTGGATACCTATGGAGGATGGGCGAGGCATGGTGGTGGTGCCTTTTCTGGCAAAGACCCGACAAAAGTAGACCGTTCTGCCTGTTATATGGCTCGCTACATTGCTAAAAACCTGGTAGAGGCAGGTGTTTGTGATGAGGTAGAGGTGAGATTGGCTTATGTTATTGGAAAACCAGACCCGGTTGATATTGCAGTTGATACATTTGGAACAGGAAAGGTTTCCGAAGAAAAACTGGGGGGTCTGATACGCGAGTTATTTCCTCTAAAACCTCAAGAGATGATTGCGCATCTGAAGTTGCAAAAACCGATTTATTATCCCACGGCGACATTCGGACATTTTGGACGCCAGCCATATTGCGATCGAGATAAAATAACCGGGCAGGAGGTTGAGTATTTTACCTGGGAGAAGACCGATATGGTTAAGGAAATTCGCCGGGCATTGAACTGGAAGTAAAGGAGAACTGGTATGAAAACAAATAATTTTGATTTTGATGTTCGTGATTTAAAATTGGCGAACGAGGGAGAGAAGAGAATAGATTGGGCAGAGAGATTTATGCCGGTTTTAGGGTTGGTGCGTAAAAGGTTTCAAAAAGAAAAACCTTTGCAGGGGGCGCGGATAAGTTGCTGTCTTCATGTTACATCGGAAACTGCTAATTTGATGCGGGCATTGAAGGCGGGCGGGGCTTCGGTTCGGCTCTGTGCCTCCAATCCTCTTTCCACGCAGGACGAGGTTGCCGCCGCATTAGTAAAGAATAGTGGAATTCCAGTTTTTGCGGTCAAAGGGGAAAACAGAAAAAGTTACTACCAGCATATTGAGCAGGCCATCGCTTTTAAACCTCAGATAACAACTGATGATGGTGCTGATCTGGTGTCAACCCTGCACAAAAAGAGTGGGAGTTTTATTAAAGAAGTAGTTGGGGGTACTGAGGAAACAACCACCGGGGTAATAAGGTTGCGGAGTATGGAGCGTAACAGTGTGTTACGGTATCCGATTATTGCTGTAAATGATTCTCAGACAAAGTTTATGTTTGATAACCGCTATGGCACCGGGCAGTCCACCATAGATGGGATTTTGCGTGCGACGAATATCCTCTTTGCTGGAGCCACGGTTGTTGTCTGTGGCTACGGGTGGTGCGGAAGGGGTCTGGCAACAAGGGCACGCGGTATGGGAGCAACGGTGATAGTAACAGAGGTTAATCCGATTCGAGCCTTAGAAGCAAGAATGGATGGTTATCTGGTAATGCCACTTTTAGAAGCAGCGCCCATAGGAGACCTGTTTATAACTGTAACCGGAAATATTAATGTAATTGACCGTCACCATATTTTAAGAATGAAAGATGGTGCAATAATCTGTAACTCCGGACATTTTGATGTGGAAATTAATACTCGTGCGCTTAAACATATAAGCAAAGGGAAAAGAGAATTAAGACCATCCTGTGTGGAGTATACTCTGATTAACGGACGGCGAGTGATTCTCCTTGCGGAGGGGAGGTTGGTTAACCTCGCGGCAGCCGAGGGACACCCGGCGATGGTAATGGACCTTTCCTTTGCCAACCAGGCACTGGCAGTTGAATACATCTGGAAAAATCAGGGACGACTGGAGCCACGTGTTTACAAATTGCCTGAAGAAATTGACCGAGAAATCGCCCAATTAAAATTAAGGTCGATGGGGATAAAAATTGACCGATTAACCAGAGAGCAGAGCAACTATCTATCATCTTGGCAGGAAGGAACCTGAATAGGAACAGAGGCGGATAAAAAATTGTACTATGTTTTGATAGCTACGGGTAAAAGATAATCATAAACAACGATGACAGGGGAAAAAGGGACAGTAAAAACACTTGTTTCATTTCTATTTGCCTTGTTAATCTTTGGGGTTATTCTGGTAGTGGGGTGTCCTGAGAAGGAAAATCAACCTGATGTTAAATTGATAATTAACGAACCGATTAGTGCCGGTGATACTGTTTGGTTGTGGTGTGATGTTGGATTACCAAGCACAGTGGGGCTTAATTTTCACTGGACCTGTACGAGAGGGAAAATTGTGGATAACAATAAGGATAGTGCCCGCTGGGTT
>CAKZPX010000323.1 GCA_937139435.1 uncultured bacterium | reverse complement strand
CTGATTGTCCTCAGTTCCCCTGCCGTATATCTTGCCGTCTACCACCCGGGCAACAAACGGGTCTGAATGCCACAAATCCCGCGGTCCGGCAGGCACAACATCCAGATGGCTCATCACCCATAGGATCGGCTTGTCTCCTGCCTGACCATTTAACCGGGCAATTACACTTGGACGATAACCGCACGGAGCGCTCGGGTCTGGTGCCCGCACCTCTTCTACCAGAAGCCCCCATTCCTTTAACACCCTGCCCAGATACTCGGCACGTGCCTTTTCTCCTTCACCGCCCGACTTCGGGCTGATGGCGGGCATTGCCACCAGCCGGCACTGCATATCAATCATATCCTGGGTCAGGGCATCTATTCGGGCACAGATTTTATCAAAGGTTGATTTGTCCCACATCAATGAAATAATACCCGGATAACCCGGTTAGTCCAGAAAAGACGATTTCGTGGATACGCTATCCGGTCTGCGTTATTTTTCGGTGCAGTTTAACTTGCCGGTAACCAGAAAAAGAATGTTGAACCCTTATCTTTTTCCGACTCTGCCCAGATTTTTCCTTTATGCGCCTCAACAATTTTCCGGCATATCGCCAGTCCCAGCCCGGTGCTGCGCTCGCCCGCAGTGCTGCGCACACTGGTCTTCTGAAATGGCTTAAACAGTTTCCCCATATCCTCAGCCGGAATCCCCGGTCCCTGGTCTTTTACCGCAACCACCACACCATCGTCCTCCTGCTCCAACCGCACCTCAACCTTTGTCCCGGAATGGGAAAACTTCACCGCATTACTGATAAGATTATTCAAAACCTGTTCAATACGTCGGGCATCCACCTGCACCACCGGTAGCGTACCGTTCTTCCTTAACTCGATCTCTATCCCTTTATTACCAGCAATCATCCGATTCTGCTCCACATTTTTCTCCACCAGCTCTTCCAGGTCCACCTCTGCCAGTTCTATTTGCAACTCGCCGGACTGAATCCGGGCAAAATCCAGCAGGTCGTCAATCAACCGCATCATAAACTCACTATTACTCTGGATTAACCGCAGAAACTCCTGCCGTTTCTCCACCGGTAGCCCATCCTCGCCCTCCAGCAAAAATGAACTTGCGGTCATAATCACCGCCAGTGGGTTGCGCAGGTCATGCGCTGCCATACCCAGGAAATGGGTCTTCAATTCGTTTAATCGCCCCAGTTCGGCATTCTTCCGCGCCAGTGCCAGTTCCTGTTCCTTCCGCTCAATTGCATAGCGCAGGGTTCTTGTCAACCCCCGGTGGTCAAAATTCCCCTTAACCAGATAGTCCTGGGCACCCATCTTTGCCGCGGCGATTGCAGTCTCCTCGTCGTCCAGCCCGGTCATAATCACAATCGGCACCTGTGGTGCGGCAGCGGTCACCCGACTCACTGTTTCCAGACCTTTACTGTCCGGCAAAGACAGATCCAAAAGCACCACATCAAAGTTGCTATCTTTCAAAGCGGCAACCGCTGGCTCGCAACGCTCCAGCGGGGTGATATCAAACCCGCTTCTGCCCGCCTCGGCAAGAATCTCCTCCACTAACCGGGCATCCCCGGGATTGTCCTCCACGAGCAGTATCTTTAACCGCCGCTGCTCCATCGCCCTATTCTCCGGCAGGTAGTTTCACCACTGTAAACCAGAACTCCTCAATTGAGCGCACAACCTTGATAAACTGCTCAAAATCCACCGGCTTGGTAACATAGCAATTGGCATGCAGGTCATAACTGCGCAGAATATCCTCCTCTGCCTTGGATGTAGTAAGAACAACCACCGGTATCCGGCGCAGAACCGGGTCCGACTTTATCTCGGACAGCACCTCCTGACCGTGCTTTTTGGGGAGATTCAGGTCCAGAAGTATGATGTCTGGTGTTGGCGCATCGTGAAACTCACCTTCCCGGCGAAGAAAAGCCAGCGCCTTTTCACCATCACCGACAACATGCAGGTTATTGCGCACCTTCGCCTCGCGCAAAGCCTCCTGGGTCAACCGGACATCACCTGGATTGTCTTCAACTAAAAGAATTTCCACCGGATCGCCATTGCGATTTTCACTCATTTATCCCTCCTTTTCTTCTTCGGCCGGATAAAGGCTAAAATAAAATGTGGTTCCCTTACCCGGCTCCGACTCTAACCAAATTTTGCCTCCATGGCGTTCAACAATCTTTTTACACACCGCCAGCCCGATACCGGTGCCAGGATACTCCTCCCGGGTATGGAGCCGTTGAAATATCTCAAACACCCTTTCCGAAAATTTCGGGTCAATACCAATCCCGTTGTCCTTAACCTTAAATACCCATAAACCGTCTTTTCTCTCCGCCATTATCTCCACCTCAGGGACCGGCTGGCGGTTAAACTTGATAGCGTTAGCGATAAGGTTCTGAAACAGCTGTTCCAGCTGCCGATCATCAACCAGCACCACGGGCAGGGGCTCACAGCAGACTATCCGCGCATTTCTCTCTTCAATCGCAACCTTCAGATTCAAAAGCGCCCGTTTTAAAACCTCTCCGCTCGGTGTTGGCACCGGCTCCCTGCCCTTTGTCCCGACCCGGGAATAGGCCAGCAGGTCGTTAATTAAACGCTGCATCCGGGTAACCCCGTCCACCGCATAATTAATAAACTCATCCGCATCCTGGTCCAGTTTGCCTTTATAACGCCGGGCAAGCAGTCCCACATAACTGCCCACCATCCGCAATGGTTCCTGTAAATCGTGCGACGCAATATAGGCGAAACGCTCCAGTTCCTGATTGGAACGGCGCAACTCCTCTGCCTTTTCTGCCAGCGCCCGCTCTGCCTGTTTCCGCTTGGTAATATCACGCATCACACCCACCCCATACCAGCGACCGCGCCAGTTAAAAGCAGAAAGCGACAGCTCCACCGGCACCTCACTGCCATCCTTGCGCAACGCTGGTAACTCCAGGGTCTCGCCCACCGCTGCCCCGGAGCCGGTGCGGGCAAAATGCGGGAACTTTTCCCGATAAAGCGGTCGGTAACGCTCGGGCGCCACTATCTCATGAAACACCTTACCCATCAACTCCTCTGACCGGTAGCCTAAAAGTTTCTCGGTCATCGGGTTCATAAATACCACCCTGCCTTCATCATCAATCATGACCAGCGCATCGCGCATCGTCTCGGTTATTGAGCGCAACTTCGCCTCGTTATTCCTTAACGCATCCTCAATCTGCCGTTTCTCAGTAACATCCTCACCTGAACTGAGCGTTCCGACAATCCTGCCTGAGTCATCTCTTACCACCACATTGCGCCAGTAAATCAGCCTTTCTTTCCCATCCCGGGTCAAAACCGGATTTTCCCACACCGCACACTCCGCCTCCTGTCCCTGCATCAGGCACTGAAATACCTCCCGGGTCTTTGCCCGTTGCTTTTCAGGCAGAAAGTTTTCAAACCAGTCCTTTCCTTTAATCTCTTCTGCCTCATAACCCAGCACCTCGCAACCCTGGCGGTTAATTACTACCACCCGCCCCTTATCATCCAGCGCCACAATTATCACCCCGGCGATATCAAGATACCTCTGCGCCTCCTCCTTCTGTTTTCTGAGTTCATCCTCCTGGGCAAAAAACTTGATAAGCGCCCGGGACATTTTACCAAACTCACAGGGGCGATTCTGCCATCTATTAAGATAAACCGGGTGTTTTGTGTCCAGGGCATTAACCATATCAGTTAATGGACCGGTCACAAACTTAGTTAAAGCGAAAATCAGGATAACAAAGACTAAACCGGCACCCAATAAAATTATTGCCAGATTGTGTCTTGACCAGCCCCGATACTCTTCAACCACCCGCAGCACCTTTTTCAGTTTTAACACCCCAATCGGATTGCCCTGGCTGTCATGCAAAACATGCGTAAGCACCATCATCCCCCGACCCGGATCATCATCGGTTTTGTCGTCTCCCGCATTACCCAGAATAAACTCTCCGCCGATAATTTCTGCCAGCTGATTGAGGAACTTTTTATCCCAGACCCTGCCGGCAACAAATATACCCTGCGGTGGCGTTAACCTCTCCGGGTCACTGGAGGGATGAACAGTCGCACCCCGAATGTCAATAAACCCATCACCGCATTTCACAAAAAAATCGCAGAACGCGGTATCAGCCAGAACCCGGACAACATCATCTTTCAATCCCGGAATGGTCTCCAGCCAATGATACCCGGATTCGGCAACAAAATAGATTAAATCACCATCAAGGCGAAAACACCACACCGCCTGAACCCCATAGGTGGCAATCGCTTCTTTAATATTATCATCTGCCCACTTTCTATCCGGCATTTTAAAAAACCGCACCATCTCGTCCCAATGGGTGTAGTCATAGACAAAATTCCTGATAGCAGACCCCTCAAGCTGGAGAATACGCTCAAAAGATTCTCTTTGGTCGTGTTTCTCGCTGCGAAAGATATCATCGTAGGCTCTTTTCTGGAAGTAATTAACTATCAAAACCCCGAACAAGAACATCCCGCCGAACAAAAAAAGCAGGACCATTATTATATTACGGACCGTAACAAATTTTAAAAATCTTTTCGGCAGCCAGCGAAAAATACCCCCTGAAATATCCGGACACGGCTCGTGGTTCATACTCCTTCCCATACCTTCCTCCTTTTATAAATTATAACCAAACAAAACCGAAATGCAAATGAAACGGACAAAGAGATAGTTATTACAATTATTATGATAATACACTTATTCCTTGACAGTTATACCAAAATAGTCACTTTGAATTCAGCAAAAGGGGGCAGGCGGGGGGGTATCCCCGGTATAATCCCGGGGATAACCCGGAAAAGAACATCTAACCCGGTCATCAACACAACTCTGCAATAATAACCGAACTATCTCACCTCTATCATACAACCCGTTATACTGCTTGTCCTCTGGAAATCAACTATTATAATAACCTGGTGTTGAACACCGCGGTTCACCTGCGGTTTCAGTCCGGCGTTTTTCACCCCAATAACCTCGGAACAGGATAAAACATCACTCATTATCCTGCCGGCAGGAAAAGGATAATATCCTTGACCATCACCACGCACCGGATTATAGTGTTATGGAGGTGTTGAATGGTATACGAGCAGCAGCGTTGTGGCGGTGTGAGTAACATGGACTGTGCCGCACAGAACACCGGTCAGGAAAAACAGATCGCCATTAGCAACGGGCTGACGCAGCGGTCTGGACTCCGCGCCAACTCTTTCCGGCAAAGCCACGCCTCGTTCCGTTTAACCTTCATCAGACTTCTCCTCCTGTCCGGTCTGTTCTTTTCGCTCTTCTCTGCAAGCCGGGTTGACACCATCGGCACAACCGGCATTGACAATCAAACCTATGGACCGCTCTGGACACGCCTGGTTCACCTGCCGGGCACCGGAATTTATGCGGTCTGGGTCAAAACCGGAATGTTTGCCAACTTTTACAGTTTTGCTACCGGTTCCTGGCACGGAGAGGTGGAGGTATTCGGTACCCAGCGCAATGCGATGGGCAACCTCGCCGTGCCCTTAAACCC
>CAKZPX010000322.1 GCA_937139435.1 uncultured bacterium | reverse complement strand
GCGGTTCTTTCCGGGTTAATCGCCGGTATAATGATTGGTTTCTTTACCGAGTTTTTCACCTCGGATTCGTATTCGCCAACAAGGATGATTGCTGGTGAGGCGCGGACATCCGCTGCCACGGTGGTGATTGAAGGGCTTTCGGTCGGGATGCGTTCAACCCTACCTATTGTTCTTATTGTCGCGGTGGCAATCATTACCAGTTACTACTTTGCGGGTGGTGGCAATCCTGGTCTCGGGCTTTACGGTATCGGAATCTCCGCAGTGGGTATGCTTTCGACACTGGGGATAACTCTGGCAACCGATGCCTACGGTCCGGTTGCGGACAATGCTGGCGGTAATGCCCAGATGACCAATCAGGAACCGATAGTGCGGGAAAGGACCGATGCCCTGGATGCGCTGGGCAACACCACCGCCTCCACCGGTAAGGGGTTTGCGATCGGTTCGGCAGCACTTACCGCACTGGCGCTGGTTGCTGCCTACCGGGATGAGGTGCGAATAGTAAGCGAAAGGTTTCTGGGCTATACCCGAATTCTCGAGCTGTCACTTTTAAACCCGAGACTTATCGCCGGTCTATTTGTTGGGGCGGTAATTCCGATGGGTGTTGCCTCAATGATTTTGAAGGGTGTTGGCAGAACCGCATCCCGGATTGCCGAAGAGGTGCGCCGGCAGTTCCGGGAGATTGCCGGTTTAATGGAAGGAAAGGCGAAGCCGGACTATGCCCGGGCGGTAACCATCTGCACCAGGGCAGCACAGAAAGAGATGGTGCCGCCAGCCTTGACCGCAATAATTGCACCGGTGATTACCGGGTTACTTTTAGGACCGGAGGGGGTGGTTGGTTTCCTGGTGGGCGGGCTGGCGAGTGGTTTTTGTCTGGCGGTTTTTATGGCAAATACCGGTGGTGCCTGGGATAATGCTAAGAAGTTTATAGAGAAAGGTAACTTTGGTGGCAAGGGTTCGGAGGCGCACAAGGCAGCGGTTGTTGGCGATACGGTTGGTGACCCATTGAAGGATGCTGCGGGTCCGTCACTCAACATCCTTTTGAAGTTGCAGTCAATGGTGTCAATTGTGGTGCTTGGGTTTGTGCTGAAGTTCTCAGCCTATCTGCCCTGGGTTAAATAAAGTAGAGCCGGATTATTACACGTCAGCGGTAACCCGCAGTACCTCTTCCGGGGTGGTGAGTCCGGCAATCGCCTTATTGATACCATCCTGACGCAGTGTCTTCATCCCGTTGCCGATGGCATAGTTACGGATTTCTTCGCTGGACCGGTTTTCCATTACCAGACGCCGAATTTTCGGGGAGACGGGGAGGAGTTCAAATATTCCTATTCTCCCTCGCAGCCCTTTGTTGCCACAAGCCGGACACCCTCTGCCGCGCCGGAATGTTCTGTGTGGTCCAATCTGAAGGCGCTGGAGAATTTCCTCGGGCGGGGCATAACTCTCACCGCAGGATTCACACACCTTGCGCACGAGGCGCTGGGCAAGGATGGCGATAACACTGGAGGCGATAAGAAACGGTTCAACCTTCATATCAATCATCCGGGTCAGGGCGCTGGGTGCGTCGTTGGTGTGCAGGGTGGCGAGTACCAGATGACCGGTAAGTGCTGCCTGAAAAGCGATTTCAGCGGTCTCATGGTCACGAATCTCGCCCACCATAATTATGTCCGGATCCTGGCGCAGTATGGCACGCAATCCTGAGGCAAATGTTAAACCCGCCCGCGGGTTTACCTGGCACTGTCTGATGCCCGGGAGATGGTATTCAACCGGGTCTTCCAGAGTGATGATATTTTTTTCCGGTGTGTTGAGTTCGTTAAGTATGGCATAGAGGGTGGTGCTTTTGCCCGAGCCGGTTGGTCCGGTAACCAGAATAATGCCATGAGGCTGATGGATCAGATCATGAAAGACGGTGGTAATTTCTTTATCTAAACCCAGGGCATCTATTGTTATCGGTCCGAGAGATTTGTCCAGAAGACGCAGGACAACATTTTCTCCATAGATGGTGGGGAATGATGAGACCCGAATATCAACGCGGCGGTTGTTGGATTTGAATTCAAACTGTCCGTCCTGCGGTTTCCTCTTTTCCGAGATGTCCATTCCGGCAAGGAGTTTTATTCGTGATGTTACCAGAGGGTGAAGGGTAAGTGGAAACCTTCCCAGTTCCTGTAACAACCCGTCAATCCGGATTCTGACGGTCAGTTTTTCCTCTTCCGGTTCAATGTGGATATCTGAGGCTTTATCCGCCAGTGATTGTTCTATGATTGTGTCCACGAATCTCACGACCGGTGCCTGACTTGCCAGTTCTTCCAGAGATTGGGCTTCTTCTTCAGCCGGAGAAATAACCGGCAACGCTTCCTGTGCAGTAAAGTCAAGCAAGGTGTTTTCAATTGCCGGGTTGTTCTTCAGCGGATAATACTGACTTAAGGCATTTTCTACTGATTCGGGCAGGGCAAGGGCGCAGTTGATGTCCATGTGAAGTTCCCGATTGAGTTCATCAATTACTGCGATATCTTCAGGATTGGCGGTAGCAATGGTAAGGGTGTTGTGGATGTTAATAACCGGTATAACCTTGAGTTTACGGGCGAGATGGGCAGGGATCAGTTCAATCGTTGCTGCGTCAACGGTGTAATGATTGAGGTCAATGTAGGGGATGTTTAATTCGGCGGCGTAGGCTTCGTATAACTTTTCCCGGGTAGCAATTCCCTTTTTTATGACGATTTCTTCCAACGGTGTGTTGGTGGTGATTTCTTCCCGGGCAAGCTGGGTTAGTTCTTGTTCTTTTAAGTTAAAGTGCTGACGCAGAATTTGTTTGAGGCGGATTGGATTCATCTATTTGCCTGATGATGCGTCCTCTTTTTCTGCATTTGCTCTGATGGTGAGGAGCTGGGAGATTTTTTCCAGCAGGTCTTTTGATTGAAATGGTTTGGTCAGGTAGGCATCAGCACCCAGGTCGGTGCCGGTTTTCCGGTCTTGTGTTTGGGACCGAGCGGTGAGAATGATGATGGGTATCCGACTGAACCTCTGGTCTCGTTTGAGCAGGGCGCAGACCGCAAACCCGTCCATACCAGGTAACATCAGGTCAAGGATGACCAGGTCCGGTGGCTGGGTACGGATGCGATTTAATGCCTCCAGTCCGGTGGCAGCGGTTTCGACATTGTAACCCGCCGCCTCCAGTCGCGCCTGTAAAACCAGACGGATATCCGGTTCGTCATCAACAACCAGGATGGTTTTATTACCGTTGAGGATTTCTTCGGGCATATCAGGCTAATCTCCTGAGTTTTTAGTTATATTTGCTAAGGGAACGGTGAAGTAAAATGTGCTGCCTTTGCCTGGGGTGCTGGTAAGCCAGATTTTGCCGTTGTTCAGTGCGACCAGTTCTTTGGTGATTGCCAGTCCGAGTCCGGTTCCCGGGGCACGGGCAGCGGACTTTTGCTGGACCTGATAGAATCGGTTAAAGATGTTTTTTTGTTCCTCTTCTGGTATGCCGATACCAGTATCAATCACCGCCACAACCGCCTCGTCCCTCTGTTTCTCTATTTTCAGGGTTATTTCACCGGCAGGGGTAAATTTTATTGCATTACTGAGCAGGTTGATGAGGACACGCCGGATGTGTTTGTCGTCCGCTTTAACCAGCAGGGAACGGCAAGGAAGTTCGGTTTTCATATTGAGGTCCTTCTCTTTAAGCACCGGACGAAGGCTTTCAATCACCTCGTGGCACAGTCTCATGATGTTGAACTCCACCGGTGTGGCGTTGACTCTCCCCGCCTCCAGTTTGGCAAGATCAAGGAGGTCTTCAATAAGTTCAGTCAGGCGCCGACAGTTGCGCTGGGCGGCTTGGATGAGTTTTTGCTGTTCAATCCTGGTGGTGTTA
>CAKZPX010000321.1 GCA_937139435.1 uncultured bacterium | reverse complement strand
CTTAAAGTAAACTCAGCCGCTCTGCTCGCTCCTTAATTAAAATCCGATACCCAGTGTAAGCCGATGAGACATTCCCAGCCTGCCGACATTGCGGTATCCGTAATCCAGCCCCAATGACAATCCACCCATCGGACGCACCCGGAATCCGGCTCCAAAGGAGATACCATTTTCCCACCCAACATCAGCCGCATAGTCAACATCGGTATTAAATATATAGCCACCGCGCAAATAAAACCCGCCCATCCGGTACTCCAGACCCATGTTAACCTTTTCGTTAACATCGTTAAAATGATTCAGATCAATCGCCATCGTCAGGGCATTCATCTCGGTGTTAATTAAATCATAGGCAACGCCGATTCGAAACAGAACCGGCAGAGAAAAAGTCTCGGTAAGATAGGTCGCAGGAATCGGCTCTCTTGTCCATGGCCATTCCCAGTCCGGGTCGTGAGTGAAGTTAAGCTGGCTTCCGGAGTACTTCAGGTCAGGTCCAAAATTGGCAATTGCCATACCCAGCCGCAGATTGCGCCAGCCAGTATTGTAATGAACCCCGAAGTCAAAACCAACACCGCTTGTGCCGACATCGTAAATCTTCTCGGACAGAAACTTAGCAGTTCCTCCGAACGCCAGTTTATCGGTAAACATCCGGGCATAAGACAGACCCACCGCCAGATCGGTTCCGGTAAATGTCCTGCCTGTCCCCTGATATTCATCGATCGTCGTCTCCTCAAAATTCCCCAGCGACAGGGCGGTAACCGAAAGTCCGAAGTTTCCCATAGCCGAGGGGAAGACCGCAGAGATGAATTCATGATTCATATCTGAAATCCAGTCAATATGATTTAAAACTACCTGCCGCACTGGTAGCAATGCTAACCCGGCTGGATTCCAGTAAGTAGCAGAGGCATCATCGGCAATCGCCACAAACGCATCGCCCATCCCAGTACTGCGCCCAACGCCAATTTTCAGGAACGGCAGTCCTGCCATCCCTATTTTGGTGAATCCGCCAAAACTGGTGGCAACTACCGCTAATAAACAAACTATCAATCTCTCCTTTTTTAACCCCTTCATCTCTGTCTCCTTCTTAATAAATCAAAACAAACTTCCCCACCTGCGACCGTCCATCTTCTGATTCAACATAGAAAAGATAAATCCCGGGTGCAACTCGCTGTTTTGCGCTGTTAAGCAAATCCCAGTCCTCGTCACCGCCAAACTGACCCGGAACACTACCAATATCCGCACGAGTGTCGGTATGGCTGATCATCCGCACCAGATCACCGGCAAGGTTGTAGATATAGATTTTACACTGCCGGGGTAGATTTATAAACTTAATTTTGCGAAAATCACGATGCCTCTCCCATTCATTTCGCACCAGATAGGGATTGGGCACAACCTTCACATTCAGCGGTGTTCCCTTCTCTTCCATCTCAGCCGGACTAAATGTTATCCGAAAACGTGCTGAATAAGGTGCTGGTGACAGTGGTTTGGTATACACATACCAGGTATCACCGGCATCAGGAAGCTGTGATATTGGACTACCAGAACGGGGACGAAACATTAACTGAGCACCACAGAGCGACAGGTACAGTGTCTGCCCAATTATCAGTGTGTCAGCCGCGCTGTTGGCAGTCTGGAAACACCAGCCATCAGCTGAATCGGCATCACGACGGAGACGCATAAACCGATAGGGTACATCCATTTCATTATCAAGGTCGTAGACCTGAGCGGTACGGCTGTTTCCTTTATTCTGCCAGACAATACGGTAATGCGAACCACGATAACCCCAGTGTGCCCGGTTATTGCACCGTCATCAAAAAAGGCTAACGAGTCTACAGGATAAGAACCGGTAATCCGCAACCGATCAAAAAACTGGTAGGGGATTGAATCCATCTTTAACTTAACGGTCATCTGAGCTACCGGTAACCACGCCTTAGTTGTATCAAAGAGACTGTCTTTTTTTAGCCCGATATTGGTAATAACCGAATCAAACACCGTGACCACCATCTTCATTGTATCCGAGGAGGCATTTATCTTAACCGGAAACTCGGTAATCGGATGTACTGTATCTCCCTGATTGTTCAGCACCAAGTAGCGATAACGAGGCTGTCGGGGTACCGGGTCATAAATTGGTGGCAGGAATTCAAAAAAGAA
>CAKZPX010000320.1 GCA_937139435.1 uncultured bacterium | reverse complement strand
CGATAGTATCAATTGGTACATTATTTTGCCAGGTTATACCCTGATCGGTGCTGGTAATAAGATAAAGTGTGCCGGCGGACTCGTAGACAAGTTTTAACTCAGGAAAGAAGTCCAGGGTATATCCGCCGATGCTGAGCGCACTTTCCGCAACGGTAGCCGGATGCCAGGTTGTTCCATAGTCATTGGAGAATCTGGTAATTATGCGGGTGAAAGGTGGGGTGCTTTCGTCCAGGTAGACAATAACATTTTCTGAGTCAGCCCGGTGATGGTTAAAAACCTTTAACATCCGGGCATTACTGCTGGCAATGGTGCCCAAGTTGGTAAATGTTACGCCGCCGTCATCAGAATGGAGGTGGATAATCCCGCCCGAATTCCTCCCCAGCGCAAAGATGTTGATAATCCCGTTAGGTCCGGTTGTTATTTTAAGTTCAGTCAGTGGTTCGGTGGTAAAAACCTGATTGTAGAGGAGCCAGTTGGGTGCGGGCTGGGCTATACTCGCCTTGCGAAATGCGATGGCAGAGTCGCCGGTGATATAAGCAAAATAAAGGGTGTCGGCAGAGATCGCCATAGCCGGCGTGCGTCCACTGCCTATCGCCCGGTGATGATACCAGGTGGTATTGACAAAATAGCCCAGATAGCAGGTTGGTTGTCCTGCGGGGAGAAGGTTTACCTCATTGAATGCGAGGTAGGTTACTGAATCGCGCGAGATTAAAGAGAGGTTTTCATAGGTGTAATTGTAAGGACGGGAAAAGAGCAGTGGTTGCGGAGAGGTCCAGGTTTCTCCCTGGTCAGTGGAATAAGAGGCAAATACCGCCCGGGTAGGAAGACCATAGGTATAATTAAAACTGTCGGCGACAAAGGTGAGAATAATGTTATCAGAGGTTGTGATTAACGCCGGGTCTTTTACCAGTCCCAGGTAGCGCAAAGACGAGATGGACACTGAATTATAGACATCACCGCGGGCAAAGAAGAAGTTATCTCCGGAGATAAAGTCATACTGAGCACCAATGTTAACCCGACTGACAGCCCGATTTTTAAGTTTGAGTCCGGTGTCAAAGATAGCCAGTTTGACACCTGAGCCGTAGTAACCACGAAAGAACGCTTCAGGTACGCCGAGCATCTGGGTTTGGTCCCATGATGCACCATAAAATCGGTGGGCTTCTGCGGTATCATGGCTACGAGTTGGGGCGGATGGCTGGGGAATGGGTATGGTGATTTCTCGATAGGGGTCATAATAACCGCCTACCGGTTTAATGTCATAGACAAAAGGTAGACGGTAAACTTGAGGAATGAGTTCAGGAGACATTTCAAAACTGGCAGCGTTAAGCCAGCGGGAGGTTGTGCGGAGGCGGGCGCCCATTGCCGCAATCTGCTGGATATAAGATTGACGCACTGGCAGGTCATTAAAATCAATTTGCCGATACTCCTCTTGGACGGTTCGCCGGGTCTTTGTCAGGGAGTTAATGGCGAGCTGGTACTGGGATTGGTTGAAGATGCCTTTGTCAGTGAAGAATACCCAGACTTTACCTGTATTTAATAATGGCGGAGCGCTTTTCTGGGGGATACGGAGAAAATCCATACTGCCCAGAAGAAAGAGATAGATAACAGGTAACATAGGCAAAATTTAGATACCCCGCGCCCGAGTCGAACGGGCAACCCGCGGATTAAGAATCCGCTGCTCTGCCAATTGAGCTAGCGGGGCACAGTTTCGCCAGATCCCTTCTGGCTCTGCGTCCGGCGCGACTCGAACGCGCAGCCTACGGGTTCGAAGCCCGGCGCTCTATCCAGTTGAGCTACGGACGCAAAACTACTCATCTATTCAGGGTGAGTGAGGGGATTCGAACCCCCAACATCCTGATCCACAGTCAGGTGCTCTAACCAGGTTGAGCTACACTCACCATCGCCATCCAGATTCTTTTTGTCAGTATAGCAAAATCAAAATGGTTGTCTATTCTTGCATTCCTGATAGTTCTGGATATATTTTAAAATATAAACTAAAAAGGAGAAGACAATGACCAGAACAAGAGAAATGAAAAAAATCCTTGTCACCGGCGCAGTAGGGCAAATTGGATCGGAATTGACCCTGGCACTACGTGAACGCTACGGTGCCGAAAATGTTATCGCTACCGGAAGGAAGACACAGCCGAGTAAAGAACTTCTGGAGTCAGGTCCGTTTTATTTTATCGACGTCTCCCGACGGGAGACAATAGAAGAGGTTATCAGGAAACATAATATTGACACAATATTTCACCTGGCGGCAATTCTTTCTGCTGCCGGGGAGAAGAATCCCCCGCTTGCCTGGGATGTGAACATTAACGGGCTTTATAATGTATTAGAAGTAGCCCGGGAACATAATATGGCACGGGTAATTGTACCCAGTTCAATTGCTGTATTTGGTCCGGAGACCCCGCGCCAGAATACCCCCAATGAGACAGTTCTTAAACCCCGGACAATGTATGGTATCACCAAGGTGGCGGGTGAATTGCTCGGGGATTATTACTTCCGACGTTTCGGGCTGGATGTTCGGGGGTTGCGTTATCCTGGTATTATTTCCAACGTAACTCTTCCCGGAGGCGGGACAACGGACTATGCGGTGGAGATATTTTATGCCGCAATTAAGTTCAGGCGTTATAAGTGCTTCCTGCGTGCTGATACTCGCTTGCCGATGATGTATATGCCTGATTGTATAAAATCAACAATTATGCTCGCTGAGGCACCGATTGAAAATCTCAAGCATCACTGTGACTTTAATGTTACTGCGATGAGTTTTTCCGCCGAGGAGCTGGCAGGGGAGATAAAACGCCATATACCAGATTTTGAGGTTACCTATGAGCCTGATTTCCGCCAGCAGATTGCCGACTCCTGGCCAGAGTCAATTGACGATTCTGCTGCGCGGGAGGAGTGGGGATGGCAACCAGATTATGACCTGAAGGCAATGGTTAAGGATATGCTGGAGATTCTGGGCAAGAGGCATAAAGAAGGGAAACTGGGTTGGCCACCGGAAAATGCCTGATGGGTGATATTCGGCGGCAGAGGGTAGAAGGTGCGGTATCAATAGATAAGGTCGGGGTTAAAGGTTTACGGTATCCGATAGTTCTTTTAGACAAGGCGCATCGTCGACAGCACACCATTGCTACAATCAGCATGTTTGTTGACCTGCCGCGTAATCAACGTG
>CAKZPX010000319.1 GCA_937139435.1 uncultured bacterium | reverse complement strand
AGCATAAATATTGCAGAGATCACCACTGCTGATAGTGCGGCACCGAACATCTTGCCCAGGACAATCGCCACCCGGTTGACCGGCACCGTCAAAAGCGTTTCCAGAGTCTTATTCTCCTTTTCCATTCCGATTGAGGCGGCGATCATCTGGCTGGAGTAGATAATTACCATCAAAAGCACAATCGGGATGATAAATGTCTGGGAGATAACCAGTCCCTGGACCATTTCTGCACTGCCGGGTGCGGTTCGTCCTTTCAGGACAACAAACTCGGCGGTGCGTAAGGGGTTCTGGATATTTTCTGGGGGCAGCACTGGCAGATAACGTTCCAGCACCTGTTCGGTCAGGAGCCGATTGACCTCATTCAGTGTTGACTTGATCCGGACACTGCGGATGGTGCGGGCAAAGGAAAATCCCTTCAGAATCGTCCAGACTTCAAACCGCACCGTGTCCAATCGGGCGATCCGGGTGCTGATGCTATCAGGGAAGACAATTAATGCTGCAAAACCCTCTTGCTCAGCCCGGGATAGCGCTGTGTCCTGGGGAGCGGTGGTGCGGGTAATGAGCATACCGGCGTCCTCAAGCATCTGGACGATGGTATCGGTCAACGGACAACTGTCGGTAACGAGTGCCAGAACCGGCTGGGGTGCGCTCGCCTTTTTTGTCTCACCCCGGAGCGTCCGGCCGATAAATAAAAACAAAACCATTATCGCCGCGAGTGGTAAAAGCGTTCTGCGGGTCAGGAGTTCCCTTAACTCTTTGACAATGATTGTGCCGATGATCCTTATTCTGCCGCCCTGATAAAAACTTCTTCCAGATTCCGGGCGTTGAAACGGGACTTCAATTCCGCTGGTGTGCCCAGTCCAATCAGCTGTCCATTCCGGATGATGCCCACCCGGTCAGAGAGAAATTCTACCTCCAGCATATTGTGCGAGGAGACAAGAAATGTCGTTCCCTGCCGGGTAAACTCCCTTATCCGGTTGCGAATCGCCATAGAGTTCTCCACATCTAAACCGGAGGTTGGTTCATCCAGAATCGCCAGCTGGGGCATAACCATCAGCGTCCGGGCAAGAAGCAGTTTTCTTGCCATCCCTTTGGAATAGGTTGCCACCCTGTCGTTGATCCGGCGTCCGAGTCCGGCAAGTGTCATTCCATTTTCTACCAGCCGGTCGCGTTCCCGAGTATCCCGGGAATAGAATGTTGCCATAAACTTGAGATAATCAAGCCCGGAAAGGTTTTTGTAGGCGCCTGCCTCCTCAGGTAGATAGCTGATGAGACGGCGCACCGCACTCGCCTGCCTGACAACATCTAAACCAAATATCCTTACCTGCCCACCGCTGGGTTTTAGCAGCGTAGCGATGATCCGCAGGGTGGTGGTTTTGCCCGAGCCATTTGGACCAATTAGCCCGAATACCTCACCACGATTGACGGTAAACGATACCCGGTCAACCGCCCGGCGACCGCCGTAGTCGCGTACCAGTTCTTGAACTTCAACCGCTAAATCCAACGGGCAATGTTATCAAAAACCGCTGACAGAAGCAAGTTATTCTTCAGCGCTATGTCCGGGGGACAGGACGGAGGCGAGCTTAGAGGATAATATTTTGTGCTTCAGCAGGATATAAATCTGCTCCGGTGCACTTTTATCTTATAAATTGCCCCTGGACAAGGGTAATGCTGTTTGGGTGCGGAACGATTTTGATATTAAGGTCAGGGATGAACTTTGTAATCGTCTGGATGTTCGTCTGGAGATGTTCGGTGCAGCTGCTGGTGGTGAAGGAAAAATCCTTTCCCGTGAGGGCAAGGAAGATGAGAATCTGATCACTGAGATGGGGCTCAATACCCGCACCGGTTTGATGATGCTTTTGAAATTGCGTACCCACCTCCTCGGCGATCATTTCAGCGGGTTTGCCCCTTTTGCCCAGGGAGGAGAAGCCA